>JANNNL010000264.1:0-5452 GCA_031398525.1 Actinomycetes bacterium
CGGAAATGCACCTCGGCGGCACCCGCATCGCGCAGCAGCTTGACCAGTGGCCCGGCGGTGGTGCCCCGCACGAGTGAGTCATCGACCAGAACGACCCGCTGGCCCTGGAGGTTGGCGGCGAGGGCGTTGAACTTCATTGCCACGCCCCGATCTCGCATCGACTGCGTCGGCTCGATGAACGTGCGACCGATGTAGCGGTTCTTGATCAGGCCGTCGTTGAACGGCAGGCCGCTGCGCCGGGCGTAACCGATCGCGGCGGGGATTGATGAGTCGGGAACGGGCACGACCACGTCGGCCTCGACGCCCGATTCGTCGGCTAATTCTTCGCCGAGCCGCTGGCGAACGTGGTGGACACTCTGGTTGTCCCACACCGAGTCCGGACGGGAGAAGTAGACGAACTCGAAGGTGCATCGCGCCTGTTGGGCAGCCGGATTGAGGACCTGGCGGCGCTCGATCTCGGCTCCGCGCAGGGTGATCACTTCGCCGGGCTGGACTTCGTTGATCTCCACGCAACCGAGCGTTTCGAGGGCGCACGTCTCCGACGCCACCGCGTGACCGCCGCCCGGAAGCCGCCCGACCGACAGCGGACGGAATCCCCAGGGGTCACGCACGGCAAGCACCCGGTCGTGGGCTAAAACGACAAGGGAGTACGCCCCTTTCCATGCCGGAAGGGTCCGTTCCAATCGCTCCTCCCACGTGCGCCCCCCGGCCCCGGCGAGCATCAGGGCGAGCACCTCGGTGTCCGACGACGCGGTCAACCCGAAACCACGCTGCAGCAGTTCGTTGCGCAGGTCGGTGGAGTTGATCACATTGCCGTTGTGGGCAACCGCGAGCGGGCCGTGCATCGTCTCGACGAGGAACGGCTGGGCATTGCGCTGACCCGGTGCGCCGGTGGTCGAGTACCGGGTGTGGCCGATGGCGTGGTAGCCGGCCAGCGGCAACAAGGTCTCGGGGCTGAACACCCGCGAGACCAGGCCGACGTCTTTGTGGAGTCGGGCCCGCTGGCCGTCGGAGACGGCGATGCCGGCGGCTTCCTGCCCGCGGTGTTGCAGGGCAAAGAGGCCGAAGAATGCGAGTTGGGCGACACCCTCACCGTGGGGGGTGGAGAGGCCGAGTACGCCACATTCTTCTCGTGGATGGTCGGAACTGGCCTCCGCTGCGCGGTGGCTGCTTCCTCGTGGCTCGCTGCACCTGACGGCGTGGGCGCTCGCCGGATCGAGGCCAGTCCCGGTCACGGGTAGATCTCGGCGTCAGCCGTGGTGACCTTGGCGAACTCTGTGGCCCGCCGGGCGGCGAACCGTTCACCAATGGCGGGGTCGACGAGGGCGAGGATCTTGGCGGCGGCAAGCCCGGCGTTGGCCGGGTCGAGCACGACCATCGGGGCGACATCGGCGGGCATCCGCAGGCTCGACCACACGTCTTCGGGCATTGCCAGCGGCGGGCACGAGATGACCGGAGCGGTGACCGCGGCCTCGACGAATGCCGACAGCGCATTGGAGCGTCCGGCGATCGTGACCCAGACCTTAGGTCGGGGATCGGTTTCGTACTGGTCGATGATCTTGAGCACGTGACCTGGGGTTTTGTGGGCCGAACCGACTCGCTGCTCAACATCGATACCCAGCGCCGTAGCGACGGCGGCGATCTTGGCGGCGTGCTCGCGGTCGGCGGCAGAGCCCATCAGAATGACGATCACGGGGTTCACAGGAGGCCCTTCGAGGTGAGGTTGGCTACGATTCGTGGCCCGACGGGGTAGCTGCCCGGGACGATGGTCTGGCCGGTCAGCCGCTCGTAGGCGGTGATGTAGCGGCGGGTGGTTTCGGTCCACACCTCGGCATCGAGCACCGGTGGAGCGCCGTCACCGCTGTACCCCGAGTCGGCGAGCGCCCGGCGGATGACCTCTTTGTCGAGGCTTTCGGGCTCCTCGTCGGCGGCCAGGCGATCTTCGTACGACGAGGCCTCCCAGAATCGTGACGAATCGGGGGTGTGCATCTCGTCGATCAGCAACAACCGTCCGTCGGGGGCGAGCCCGAACTCGTACTTTGTGTCGGCGAGGATCAGTCCCGCCGCCGCGGCGACTTCCTGACCGCGGGCGAAGACGGCCAGCGCAGCCTCTTGGACCGTAGCCCACAGCGCGGGCTCTACGAGGCCGTGCTCGGTGACCTCGGCGCAGGTCAGCGCCTCGTCGTGGGCCCCGGCCTCGGCCTTGGTGGTCGGCGTGATGATCGCATGGGGGAGTGCGGTGTTCTTCTGCAACCCGTCGGGGAACCGGTAGCCATAGATCGTGCGGGCACCCTCGTCGTATCGCCGCCACAGCGACGTGGAGGTCACCCCGGTGATGTAGCCCCGCACGATCACCTCGACCGGCAGTGGCTGGGCCGAGACGCCAATGAGTACGTTCGGGTCAGGGGTCGAGATCGCGTGATTGTCGACGATGTCGCGGGTCTGATCGAACCACCAGGCGGCCAGCTGGTTGAGCACCTGCCCCTTGTAGGCAACGCCGTTGATAATTCGGTCGAACGCCGAGAGGCGGTCGGTCGTGACGAACAGTCGTTGGTCATCGGGCAACGAGTACGAGACCCGCACCTTGCCGACGCGCCGGTCGGGTAGGTCGAGTTCGACGTCGGTACATGGCTCGATCCGGCCGGTGACGTGGTCGTTGGTGGCAGTGGTCATCACAACTCCTTGGCGTGGCGAACGCCTTGTTCGAAGAGGCGGAGCCCCAGCCCCGTTCCGTGGCGGCCATCGCGACGGCCGTTCATCGGGTGCTGACGGGGCAGGACATGGTTTTCTGGGTGCGGCATGAGCCCGAGGACGAGCCCGGTGTCATCGCAGATGCCGGCGATGTCGGCGACGGAGCCATTCGGGTTCGCCGTCTCGTTGCCCGGACCCACCTGGTAGGTCAAGGCGATACGGTCATCGGCGGTGAGCTGGGTCAACGTGGCGTCATCGCAGGCAAACCGTCCCTCGCCGTGAGCGATGGGGCAGTCGATGTCGTCGGTGAGACCGGCGGTCCAGACGCATCGCTGGGAGACCGGAGCCAGGCGGACCCACCGGCAGTCGAAGCGGCCCGACTCGTTGTCGCCGAGTGCCCCGCGAACCTCGCCGCCGGGGAGCAGGCCGGCTCGCACAAGCGCTTGGAACCCGTTGCAGATGCCGATCACGGGTCGGCTACGGCCGACATGGGTGCGGATCTCGTCGCCGAAGGCCGAGGCGAGTTCGTGGCCGAGCAGCCGACCGGCACCGAGGGCATCGGCGTATGAGAAACCGCCGGCGACGACGATGATCCGGGCGTGGCCGATCAGTGCCGGATTGGCGATGATCTCGGCTGCAGTAGCGATCACCGGCTCGGCGCCGGCGAGATCGAGGGCAAGGGCGACATCGTTGTCGCGGTTGGTCCCGGGGGCTCGAATGATGAGCGCGACCGGTCGGCTCATGAAAAGGTCCTCCAGGCCGCGGCCAGTGCGCCCAGCGAGACAGGGGTGCCGCCAACGATGGTCAACGACGGTTCCTGTCGCACCTCGCCGATCACGAATGCATCAGCACCGAGGATGGTGGTGAACTCGTCCACGGCATCGGGGGCAACCTCCACGACGAAACGACCGGCCGTTTCGGCAAACCACGACACGGTTGCGTCGGTGTGGGGAAGGGCAACAACCCCGGCACCCAGCCCGCCACCGATACACATCTCGGCCAGGGTGACCGCCAGGCCGCCTTCGGAGCAGTCGTGACAGGCGGAAACGAGCCCGGCTCGCATTGCGGTATGGAGAGCGGCATACCGGGCAGGCGCACCGGAGTCGGGCGGAGAGACCCGCCCCGGCCGGTCGACGGTGTTGTCGATCTTGTCGAAGTGGCTACCGGCGAAGTCGGCGCTGGTCGGCCCGATCAGGAACAACACGTTCCCGGCTGCCTTCAGGTCGGGCGTGATACAGCGGTCGGCATCGGGGACGTGGGCGACGGCGGTGATGACCAGCGTCGGGGGCACCGATCGCCGCTCGCCCGAGGCGACGACGTACTCGTTGTTCAGCGAGTCCTTGCCCGAGACGAATGGGGCTTGATGGGCGAGGGCGGCGGCGCAGCACCCCTCGACTGCGGCGAGGAGTTCGCCCAAAGTCGATTTGCGACGCGGGTCGCCCCACGAGAAGTTGTCGAGGAGCGCGATCTTCGACGGGTCCGCTCCGACGGCGACGACGTTGCGAATCGCCTCGTCGACGACGGCGTGAGCCATCCACTCGGGATCGTGGAGCCCGTACCACGGGTTGACACCGATGCCGACGGCGAACCCGTGGGTGTCGGCCGGTTCAGCAATGACGACACCGTCGGCCGGGCCGTCGCCGTTCCATCCAACCAGCGGGCGTACTACGGTCGCGCCGCGAATTTCGTGGTCATATCGCCTGATCACCGACTCTTTCGAGGCGATGTTCGGATGGGCTAACAGGCGCAGCAAGGTGGCCGCCGGGTCATGACAAACCCGGCTTGGCCCGACGTCGCGCGCCGGTGACGGCGGGTTGTAGTCCATCGTCCGTTGCGGACGACCGTCGTGGAGGAAGGTGGTGTCGAGGTCGAGTACCACTGCCCCGTGCATCCGAACGACGAGCCGTCCGTCGCCGGTGAACGAGCCCAGGTCGGTCATTTCGACGCCGTGGTAGGCGCAGCGCTCGGCGACCGTGGCGACGTTCTCGGGAGCGACGGCGACAACCATCCGCTCCTGGGCTTCCGACAGCCAGATCTCCCACGGGGCGAGGCCCGGGTACTTGAGGGGGGCGACCGACAACTCGACGTCGGCGCCCACCGTCTCGGCCATCTCGCCGACCGACGACGACAGGCCGCCCGCTCCACAGTCGGTGATCGCCGAATACAGATGGCGGATGTCATCGAGCAGATCGATCAGCAGCTTCTCGACGATCGGATCGCCGATCTGCACACTGGCCCCGGCGACCTCGCCGGTGGATGCGTCCATCGTTGCGCTCGAGAAGGTTGCGCCGCGCAGGCCGTCGCGTCCGGTGCGACCGCCGAGCACGATCACCCGATCTGCGGCGTTCGGCCCGCTCGGAATCTCGGCGTCGGGGGCCGAACCGATCGCGCCGCAGAAGACGAGAGGATTGGCGGTGTAGCCCGGGTCGTAGAGGATCGCACCGGCAACCGTCGGGAGGCCGATCTTGTTGCCGTAGTCGGCGACTCCGGCCACCACGCCGTCACGGATTCGAAGCGGGTGATGCACCCCGGCAGGCAGGGGCCCATCGTGATCGGCCGGCCCGAAGCAGAGGATGTCGGTGACTGCGATGGGGCGGTGAGCAGCTCCCATCACGTCCCGGATCACTCCTCCGACGCCGGTATTCGCCCCGCCGAAGGGCTCGATCGCCGAGGGATGATTGTGGGTTTCGGCCTTCAGAGCCAGTGTGCGGCCGGGGGAGAAGCTGATGATGCCGGCGTTGCCGACGAATGCGCTACGGAC
>JANNNL010000286.1:0-13712 GCA_031398525.1 Actinomycetes bacterium
GGTCTCGCGTTGACGGCCGCCGCAGCCTGCTGGAAGCGATTGGGAAGCTGCTTGCCGGCTATCCAGAGACACAGATGGGGATCGGCATGGCGGATCTCGCCGGCCAACCAAACGCCATGAGCGGTGAACTCGCCGGTCTCGGCCCCTTTGGTGACCGCGATCGTGCCGTGTTCGGTGAGGTCATAGAGCGCCCCGCTGAGCGGGTGTTTGATCGTACGCACGGTCGCAAATCCCCAAATGTCTCTGGCCGCCTGCGAGGCCAATACCCATCGCGGACAGTACCGAGACCCCGTCGGCTCGGCGTTACTGAGCGGCCTGGGATCGGTCGATTGTCACGATTCGGCCGGGCACGCGTCCGGCGCTCGCCGCCAGCGTGGTGAGCAGGCCGACGAGCGCAATCACCCCTTCGGCCGCAGCAACCCCGGGGGACGCCGTGCGGTCGGCGACCGCCACCAGCGCGGTACTGGCGACGGCGAGCAGTCCAACGACGGTTGACCATCGCCAGTTGATGATCGCGGTGATGCCCGCAGCGAGTGGAAGGAGGAACGGGATCGGCACCAGCAATCCGTCGAGCCACCACGGTCGCTTGCCGAGCTGGTCGCCGCCTTGGCCCGCCGCGGAGATTCCGTACACGACCACAGCCCAGCCGATGATTGCAATCCACTGCCAACGGCGGGTGAGCTGCCCAGGTCGGGCGTTGACACGGGCACGATTCAATTCAGGAATCCCGTACGACATACCGATCTGATCACGGTCGGCACGCGTGGGCTCGGCCTCGGACCGTGGAACGGGAGGCGGGGGGATCGGAACCACACCGTGAGGGTATCGGTTCAGGTCGCGGCCGCACTGCTGCCCTCCCGGGCAGCCGGTGCGGGCCAGATCTGCTTGCGGCCGTCAAGAACGTCGGAGGAACCGCGGGACGAACGTCAACCGGTAGCGTGTCGGCCACTTATGGTCGACAGCTTGGCGCCCTCGCTCTCGGTGTTCTTCCCGATGTACAACGAGGAAGAAAACATCCGCCCTGCGCTGGCCGCGGCGCGTGTAGTGATGGAGGAACAACTCGCCTGTGGTGCCATCTCGACCTACGAGTTGATCGTGGTCAACGATGCATCGACTGACTCGACGGGCAAGATCGCCGAGGAAATGGCGGATGCCGACCCCCGGGTTCGGGTCGTTCACCACCCCGTGAACCGCAAGCTTGGCGGCTCGATGAAGACGGGTTTCGCCGCATGCACGGGCGACCTGGTGTTGTACTCCGACGCTGATCTTCCCTTCGATATGGCCGAGGCGGCCAAGGCGCTGCGCATCCAACGGCTCTACGAAGCCGACATCGTCAGTGCCTATCGGCTCGACCGCACAACCGAGGGGACGCTGCGAGCGGTGTACACCCACGCATACAACGCCGTGATCACCGGGTTGTTCGGGGTGCGGTTCCGCGACGTCAACTTCTCGTTCAAGCTCTGCCGCCGTGAAATATTTGAGCACATCACGTTGCGGTCCGAAGGTAGCTTCATCGACGCCGAGTTGATCATCAAGGCGTCACGGCTCGACTACCGAATCCTCCAATTCGGCGTCGACTACTTCCCGAGGATCCGTGGTGAGTCCACCCTTTCCTCACCCGGTGTGATCAAAACGATCCTGACAGAGATGTGGCAGCTGCGCCACGAGCTTCGTCAAGCTCGCTGACTCGCCGATTTCATCGCCTGGCGCGGGGCGAATCCCGCCAGAGCGCTTGCTATCCTCGATCAACGTGGAGTCGCGTGGAGCTGGGCGCTGGACGCCTGCCGTCATAGCCGGAGGCGTTTTCGCCGCGGTTGTGGCGGCAATTGTCTTCTCAGGAGGCGACAAGGCGTCAAGCTCGACGCCGTCACCTTCCATGTCAGTAGCGGCTACCCCGGTCGAAACGACGGGCGCACCGCCGACCACGCCGGTTCCGCAGACGGCGGCAACTATCGCTCGGGTGCCGCTGACCCGCACGCTGTCGAAGGGGATGACCGGCGATGACGTACGCCGTGTGCAGCAGCGGCTGAAAGATCTCCACTTCGATCCAGGCCCGGTTGACGGAGAGTACGGCAACAACACTCGCTCGGCAGTGTGGGCCTTCGAGAAGCTTGTGCTCAAGGTGCCCCGCTCCGAAGCGACCGGAGAGATCACCCCCGAGTCGTGGGCTTTGATGGAGGGCCCCGTCGCCGTCGGACCTCGCCGAGTCAATTTGGGTGAGACCCATATGGAGGTCTACCTGCCCGAACAGGTGGCCATCGTGTTCAAGAACGACGCCCCGGTTCTGATCACCCACATATCGAGCGGCACCGGCGAGGAGTTCAGGGAGGTCGTCACGATCGATCCGGGCGAAGAGGGCAACATCAAAGGGACCGAGCCGATCAAGAAGGGGATCATCGGCATTGCCACAACGACTGGCGGCACCTTTACCTTCGATCGCCGGTTCAAGGCGGGCGAGGACTGGAAAGAAGGCAAGCTCGGGCGGATGTACAAGCCGGTCTACTTCAACTACGGCTTGGCGGTCCACGGGGCCGGGAACGTGCCGCTGGAGCCGGCATCTCACGGGTGTGTCCGCATTCCCATGCACATCGCGGAATACTTTCCCGACCTGGTGAAGCGTGGCGACTGGATCTATCTGTGGGATGGTGAGCGTGAGCCCGAGGAGTGGGGCCACCAACAACCATGGTTCGACCGCACCGACCCCGACTTTTCGACATCGTCGACCGAGCCAACCACGTCGGTTGGCGGTCCGAGCACCTCAATTTCCGTCGACCCGACCACCACCAAGCCAGCTCCAGCGACGACCGTGCCGGCCACCGCCGGCCCGACCACGACCTTGACGGCGATTACGACGACCACCGCAGCTCCGGTGACGACGGCTGCACCACCTTCGACCACCCCACCCCCGGCGACGAGCACAGCTGGTGGCGGTGCGGGCGGCTGATCCAGCTTGCGTTGAGTGCTAGCCGGCGACCAGCGACACCTCGGTGCCGGTGACATCTTCAAACAACTGGCGTCGCTCGGCGGCAGCGTAGAGCTCCAGGCTGAGATCGACGGGAGCGTTGCCTGAGGCCGCGGTGAGCGAGATGGTGACCTGCTTGTCGCGGCGGGTGACGCCGAGGCTCGCCACCCGGCCGTCATGGCTGCGATCGAGCCCGATAGCGATGCGCAGGATGGCCGCGAGTTTGCGGACAAGCTGCTGATCGATTTCGCTCAGCCGAGCGAAATCTCCATGGGACTTCTTCGGGGCGCTTTTGCGGTGATACCGGGCGACCTGCGAGATGATCTCGATCTCGTGGTCCGTGAATCCGACCAGATGCTCCGAGTTGCGAATCACGTAGTAGCTGTGCAGGTGGTGGCGGTCGTGGCTGATGATCAACCCGACGTTCGCCAGCAACGCCCCTGCCTCGAGATATTCCCGGCACACCGGCTCAAGACCGTGAAGGCGGCGGGTGGCGTCGAACAGCTGGAGCGCGAGCATTGCGACATGGCGGGAGTGCTCGGGTTCAGGGTCGCAGACATCGGCGAGATGGCGCACACTGTGGCGGGTGACGTCACGCAGGTGGTGCATCGTCGTGCCGTTCATTCGACTGAGCGTGTCGAGTAGCACCCCTTCACGCAGGGCATATTCGCTGAACGTCATCGATCGCGCGCCGAAGATGTCGTAGACCCCTTCGAGGATCAACGCCCCCGCAACGATGATGTCGGCACGCTCCGATTCGAGCCCGGCAATCTTGCGGCGGGTGTCGGAAGTTGGACACGACAACAGCTTGTCGATCACCTTCGCCAGTGCGCTACGGGTCAGCTTCTGGCAGTTGTACGTGCGTAGCTCGTCGTGTTTGCTCAGGGCGTGGGACACCTTGACCAACGCTTCGAAGGTGCCGCTCGATCCAACGGCGACCCGAAACCGCTTGCGAGCCACTTCGCGCTCATAGACGGCGAGCATCGACCGGACGTAGGCTCGGCATTCGTCGACGGCTCCATCGGGAATGGTGCCGTCGGGGAAGAACCGATCGGTCAACCGCACGGACCCCAGTTTGAAGCTGCGCGCCGTGAGGGTCTCGGCCCCTTGGCCGACCAGGATCTCGGTGCTGCCGCCGCCAATGTCGCAGAGCAGGTGGCGTTGGTCGTAGACGGGCACGGCTTGGAGCACCCCGAGGTGGATCAGCCGGGCCTCCTCGAAGCCTGAGATCACCTCGACGTCGACCTCGGCCTCGTCGCGGGCTCGATCGAGAAAGACCGAAGCATTGTGGGCTTCGCGCACTGCGCTGGTGGCAACGGCCCGCATCGGGGCTCCGGCACTTTCGGCCAAACGACGCATGCGGGCAAGGGTGGCGATCCCCCGATCGATCGCATCGTCGGCGAGTTCCTTCATGTCGCCGCCGCCGTGCCCGAGACGGACCTTCTCACGCTCACGAGTGATGATCTCGAAGCCACCCTCCGCGGCTACTCGGGCGATGACGAGGTGAAAGCTGTTGGTGCCGAGATCGGCGGCGGCGAGGAGCACGTTCGGCTAATTCGCGTATTTCGTCTGGCAGGCGTTGAGATCTCCGAGCACGCCGACGCGGAACGCATCGATCTTCTCGAATGCCGATCCGACCTGATTCGCATCGGTCGTCTCATCACCGACGAGAATCGCCGTCTTCACGGCCTCGTCGAGATCGCCCGGCGACGCCGTGACCTCGGGGTTGACGGCGTTCGGGTCGGTCGATTGATTTGGCAGCGCGCTCCGGGTCCAGGCTCCGGTCAGGCAGTCGTTGAGCAGTGCTCGACGTTCTCCGGTTAACTGGCTGCCGAGTGCGGTCTGCACCGCATCGCTCCATCCATTTCCGATCAGATATCCGATGGAGAAGTCGCCGATGCGGCGGTACAACTTACGACCGAGGTCGTCGTCGTACATCACCTGGTTTGTCGCCGAGCAGTAGAACACATTGCCAGCGAACGTGGACGGATCGACTCCGTCACATGCCGGGTACGGACCGCTATTAGGATAGCCGACCAGGGTGGGCGGAGTGATCGGCGTGCCGTTGGCTTCCATGACGCCTGGCCAGTACGCCGTCAGTGAGACGTCCATGAGCTGGAAAATGCCATTGCCGTACGTTTGGTTGGCAGGAATCGGCTGGTCGTCGTACTCGGCGTCCTCCTGCGAGCCGATGTCGGCGAACTCGTCAGGATAGCGGAACTGCATCGGATCCGGGGGGTTGTCGATGTACGTCGCGCACTGCGCTGCTCCGTTGACGAAGCCGTCTTGGAACGCTCCGACCCGGGCGAATGCGGACCCATGGGCCGAGAAGTCGGTCTCCTGGGTGACGCCCGGCGAGTCGGCGACGCTGATCATGCCGGTGAGCCCCGAGCGGATGTCGGAGTCGAGGAACTGCATCTGGGGGTTCTCACCACGCGCCAGGTGCGACGTCCACGCTCCAGCGAAGCAATCGGCCTGGAGCTCGATGGTGACCGTCGACACGGTGCCGTCAAACAACCCGAGCCGGGCTTGGATCGCATGCCCCCACTCGTGAGCGAGGACCACGCCGATGACCGCCCGCCCGAGGTCTTGATCGAGCTGCGGCATGAGATTGGCATCGTCGTACGCGATGAAATCATTGTCTTGACAGTAGAACGCGTTGCCCTCGATCTCCCGGTAGGTCGTACGCGGGGTTCCGCAGCCGGGCACTCCGGCGCGGCCCGGATAGACCGGCCAGATCCCCCCGGCGAGTTCCTCGTACTCGCGTTCGTAGACGGCGGGCATGGTGTCACGCCAGAACTGCTGGATGTCTTCCAACGCGACGATCAGGTAGGCGTCATACTCCTGCGGCGGCTTGTCGGGATCGAGGGGAAACTGCCCCGGTTCGACGGGCGGCAGCTCGGGAGCGGTCGCGACCGGATCGGGATCGAGCGGGCCTGAATTCGGGTCGGGTTCGGTCGGCGGGCTCGGAACGGGGTCGGCGGGGGCCGTGCCGGGGTCGACGCCCGGATCAACGATCACGATGCGACCGACCTTCTCGGCATCGCGGGCCCGCACGCCCGGGTCGGTCACCGCGCAGGCGCTCAGCGCACCGAGACCGAGGGCCAGAAGGAGTGCGCCATGTTTCCGCATCGATCAGGAGCATACGCCCCGATTTGGTCTCAGCCGATACAGTCCCGCCCAATGGCCCCACCTGAGCACCGCCACGGATTCCGTACCCGGGCCGTCCACGCCGGGGCGCGTCCCGACCCGACCACCGGCGCTCGCGCCGTGCCCATCTATCAGACCACGGCCTACGTCTTCAAGGACTCCAACGACGCGGCCACGCTGTTCGCGCTCCAGAAGTACGGCAACATCTACACCCGCATCAACAACCCGACCGTCGCCGCGTTCGAGGAGCGGATGGCGTCGTTGGAGGGTGGGCTGGGGGCCGTGGCGACGTCGAGCGGGCAGTCCGCCGGGCTGTTGACGTTCGCCGCGTTGGTCGGGGCCGGAGACCACATCGTCGCCAGCGCTCAGCTCTACGGGGGAACCCGCACGCTGCTCGAGTCCACACTGGCCCGCTTCGGGGTGGCGACGACATTCGTGGCTTCCGATGATCCGGCCGCCTACGCAGCGGCAATCGGACTGCAGACCAAAGCCCTGTTTGCCGAGGTCGTGGCCAATCCGTCGGGGGCGATTGCCGATGTCGCCGGGCTCGCCGACGTGGCCCACGCTGCGGGGGTTCCATTGGTGGTCGATGCGACGACGGCGACGCCGTATCTGTGCCGGCCGATCGAGCACGGAGCCGACATTGTCATCCACTCCGTGACCAAGTTCATCGGCGGGCACGGCACGGCGCTGGGCGGCGTGGTCGTCGACAGCGGCCGATTCGACTGGGACAACCCCCGCTTTCCGCTGATGACCGCTCCGGTCGACACCTATGGCGGGCTGTCGTGGTGGGGGAACTTCGGGGAGTACGGCTGGCTGACCCGGTTGCGCAGTGAGCAGCTACGCGATACCGGGGCGACGATGACCCCGTTCAACGCCTTTCTGTTCCTGATGGGCTTGGAGACGCTGGCCTTGCGGATGCGCCAGCATGTCGCCAACGCAGCAACCGTTGCGACCTATCTGGCGCACCATCCAGCGGTTGCCTGGGTTCGCTATGCGGGTCTGGCCGATCATCCCCATCACGATCGGGCGAACCGCTACCTGCCCGAGGGGCCCGGCGCGGTGTTCGCCTTTGGGGTCCGGGGGGGCCGCGTGGCCGGGGCCGCATTCGTCGATGCCGTCGAGTTGTGCAGCCATGTCGCCAACATCGGCGATGCCCGCACGCTGGTCATTCACCCGGCCTCGACGACCCACGCCCAACTCGACGCGGCCGCGTTGACCGCGGCCGGCGTCGAGCCCGACTTGATTCGCATCTCGGTGGGAATTGAGGACGCCGCCGACATCTGCGCCGACCTCGACCAAGCGCTGAACGCGGCTACCGGTCACGGAGGCACCCAATGACCGTGATCTTGCCGCTGCTCCGGCGCACCACGACGATTGCCATCGTCGGCGTGTCGTCGAACCCCAGCCGGGCCTCATACTTTGTGGCGACCTATCTACGGGCCGATGCTCCCGAATTCACCGTCTGGTACGTCAATCCTCAGGAAACCGAGATCCTCGGGAAATCGGTGTACGCATCGTTGGCCGATCTGCCTGAGCCGCCCGACATGGTGGATGTGTTCCGTCGAGTCGACGACCTGCCGGCGGTGACCGACGAGGCAATCGCGGTCGGGGCATCGTCGCTGTGGTTCCAACTCGGGTTGCGCCACGACGATGCCGCAGCGCGCGCCGAGGCTGCCGGCCTGGCCGTGGTGCAGGACAAATGTCTGAAGATCGAGCACGCCCGCTTCGCCGGTGGCCTCCACACCGCCGGTTTTGATACCGGGGTGATCAGCGCGCGGCGCCGGTTGTAGCCCGCGGTTTGCGCGCCCGTGGCTTGGTTGCAGGGACGGGGCGCGTAGCGGGCGGCGGCGCAATCGCCGCAGCCAGTACGTCGAGTTCTTCGACACACAGATCGACAAGGTGCCACAGGTCAGGGACCAGCTCACGGCACGAGACGAGCCCGAAATCGAGCGTGTCGAGGTAGCTCTGCACCGTGATGTTGAGGCCTTGGCCCTCGACGATCGTCGAGACGGGGTAGAAGTGCTTGAGCTTCGCTCCGCCCTGCAGATAGAGCGGCTGGCGGGGGCCGGGCACGTTGGAAATCACCAGGTTGACCGGCATATTCACCCGGTTTCCCAACCGGGCGGCGGTTGCCATGCGGATCGCCCGGGTGGCCAATGCCGGTGGGGCGAACTGGGTCAGATCGGTCAGCGTCGAGGCCGGAATCAGCTCAAATGAGGCCTTGGCCGTGACCATCGCTTCGTTCATGAACCTGACCCGTTCGACCGGATCGTCGAGATGGGTCGGGATCGGGGCGAAGATCGCCGACACCCGGTTGCTCCAAATGTCGGCCTCGTTGCCGGTACGAATCGACACCGGCACCATCGCAACCAGCGGTTCGTTGGGCAACGCGTCCTGCTCGATCAGCCAGCGCCGCAGTGCTCCGGCGCACACCGTCATGACGATGTCGTTGACGGTGACGCCATAGGCCGCCTTGAGGTCCTTGACCTTCGACAACGGGGCCGAGCGCAGGGCGAACCGGCGATGCGGCGTGATCGAGCGGTTGAACGGGGTCGGAGGTGCCGACCCCGTGGGGAGGGCCGGGGGCGCGTCGCGGACCTCGGGTTTCTTACGCAGCGAACCCAGCATCGGCAGGGCGGGCAGAGTTGGGATCGCGGGCAGGAACGGCCGAGCCATCCGGACGAGCTCACCGAGCGCTGTCCCGCGGTTGCGGCCGAGTTCGCGGATCAACCGCCCCTGGACGCGGGCAATACGCTCGGGCTGGCGGGCGAGGCTGTTCAGGCCGCGCATGAACATGTCGAGTTGCGAGGGGACCACGTCGGCGACCCACGGCTCGATGTCGGCGGGAGGCGTGTACACCGCGTCGGGTGAGGGGTCGAGCAGCATTGTCAGCAGTTCCACACCCGACGCCCCGTCGATCGTCGCGTGGTGGACCTTGGTCAAGGTGGCGAAGCAGGCCCCGTTGTCGAGACCCTCGATGACGTACACCTCCCACAACGGGTGGTTGCGGTCGAGCGGGCGACTGATAATCCGCGATACCTGGGTGGCGAGTTGCTCGTCGTTACCCGGTGGGGCGAGGCCGATCGAGCGCACGTGGAAGTCGAGATCGAAGTCGGGGTCGTTGACCCAGTAGGGGTGGTCGATCTCCAGCGGAACGGTGACCAGCTTGCGTCGGAACGGCTCGACGAGTTCGAGGCGCTGCTCCACCTGGCTGCGGAATGCGTCGTATGGCTGGTAGTCCCCGCCTGGATGCTCGAACACCGACACGCTCGAAACATGGCCGAACGAGCGAGGGGTTTCCATGTAGAGGAACATGGCGTCGACCCCGGTCAACTGCTTCAACATGGCGGCTCCTTACTCATCCCCGGCCGACCGCGGTCGGCGCTTCGTGCCCCGAGCGTACCCGCCCTACCTGGTCCGCTCGAACGGCACGGTAGCCTGGCCAAGTCCGGACAAAGTAGGGGTGCCCGCCGCATATGGATCTCAAGCTCTCAGCTGAACGCGCCACCGACGAGGTTCGCGCCGCCGTCGACGCGGTCCTCGGAACTCCTGTTGCCGGGTGGGATGGCGGGATGCGCGATGCCGGCGACCATCGGGTGGCGCGGGCCGGTCGGGGCGTCCACGGCGAACGGACGCACCTCCTTGCCGCACTCCACGCGGTGCAGGATCGCCAGGGCTGGATCGATCCGGGAGCGATCAACTACATCGCCCAGCGCATGGACGTCGCTCCAGCGGAAATCTACGGCGTGGCCAGCTTTTATGCGCTGTTTGCCCTGCGTGAGCGGCCGGCTCATCAGGTGCATGTCTGCGTTGACCTGGCCTGCAAGATGGTTGGCTCCGACGATGCCGCGGTGCCCGAAGGAGCCCACCCGTCGCCGTGTCTCGGCCTGTGTGAGCGGGCGCCCGCGGCGCTGGTGATCGAGGCCGGGGCCACCCCGCGTCAAGCCGTCGTCGCCCCGTTCACGCCGGTGTCGCTGCGATCTGCGATCGACGGGGTCTGGCCCGCCGGCGAGGCTCCGATAGCGGATGGTGTGCCGCAGTCGGGCGAGGAGTCACTGACCCTGCTACGTCGAGTCGGCAAGGTCGACCCGACGTCGCTCGACTCGTACCGCGCCCACGGCGGATATGCCGCGCTGCGCCGGGCCTTCGATCTTGGCCCGGTCGGGGTGATTCGCGAGGTTCTCGACGCCAAACTCGTCGGCCGCGGCGGCGCTGCGTTCCCCGCCGGGCGCAAATGGGATGCGGTTGCCCGGCAACCGGCCCGCCCCCACCACCTGGTCTGCAACGCCGATGAGAGCGAGCCGGGCACGTTCAAGGACCGCGTGCTGATGGAGGGCGACCCGTTCGCCCTGGTCGAAGCGATGACGATTGCCGCCTACGCAACGGGCTGCGAACACGGCTGGATCTACCTGCGCGGCGAGTATCCGCGGGCGATGCGCAACCTGCAAAACGCCATCGAGGTCGCCCGCCGTCGCGGGTTCCTCGGTGAGAACATTCTCGACTCGGGGTTCTCGTTCGACCTCGAGATCTTCCGAGGTGCCGGGGCCTACATCTGCGGCGAGGAAACGGCGATCTTCAACTCGATCGAAGGCTTCCGCGGTGAGCCGCGCAACAAGCCGCCGTTCCCGGTGGAGGTCGGGGTGTTCGGGAAGCCGACCGTGGTCAACAACGTGGAGACCCTGGTCAACGTGCTGCCGATTCTATTGGCGGGCGGCCCGGCCTACGCCGAGGTTGGCACCGAGGGGTCGGTCGGTCCGAAGCTGTTCTGCGTGTCGGGCGGCGTCAGTCGGCCCGGTGTGTACGAGGTGCCGTTCGGGGCGACATTACGCGAGCTGATTGACCTGTGCGGGGGCGTCCCCGAGGGTCGTCAGCTGCAAGCGGTACTGCTCGGTGGGGCCGCCGGCGCATTTGTCGGGCCGTCGGAGATCGATGTGCCGCTTACCTTCGAGGGTACTCGGGCCATCGGAGCGACGCTGGGTTCCGGGGTGGTGATGGTTCTCGACGACACCGTCGAGTTGGTGCCGTTCCTGCTCCGTATTGCTGCGTTCTTCCGTGACGAGTCGTGCGGCCAGTGTGTGCCGTGCCGCGTCGGTACCGTCCGCCAGGAGGAGGCGCTCGCCCGTCTCGCCGGGGGAATTCGCGGGGGTGAGATGCCGTTGCTCGCCGAGATCGGTCGGGTGATGAAGGACGCATCCATCTGCGGCCTGGGGCAAACTGCTCACAATGCCATCGAATCCGCCTTCGTCAAGCTCGGAGTGTTCAAGTGACCGCAGTATCGACTGAAGCAATCTCCACCCCGGTCGCTATGCCGGTTCGACTCGTCGAGCTGACGATCGACGGCACCACGGTGAAGGCCCCAGAGGGCACGACGTTGCTGCAAGCATGCCGAGGTCAAGGCACCGAGATACCCACGCTGTGCTACGGCGAGACGCTCACCCCGAAGAACGCCTGCCGGGTGTGCATGGTGGAAGTCGAAGGCTCCCGCACCCTCGTGCCGTCATGTTCTCGCAAGGTCGAGGCGGGCATGGTCGTACGTACCGACTCGGAACGGGCGACGCATAGCCGCAAGATGGTCCTCGAGTTCCTCGGCTCGTCGGTCGATCTATCGACCGCTCCCAACGTTGCCCGGTGGAACGAGGAGTACGGCGTCGATACCGCCCGCTACGGCGCGCCGACCCCCGCCACCACCGATCGTGACGATCGCGTTCCGGGCCACCACCACACGCCCGACGGGCTGACCGCCGACAACGTGCACCAGCCGGTGAAGAACGACAATGCGCTCTACTTGCGGGATTACTCGAAGTGCATCCTGTGCTACAAGTGCGTCGATGCGTGTGGGGAGCAGTGGCAGAACACCTTCGCCATCGGCGTTGCCGGTCGGGGGTTCGACGCCCGCATCTCCACCGAATATGCCGTCGAGTTGCCCGAATCGGCATGCGTCTACTGCGGTAACTGCATCCAGGTCTGCCCGACCGGGGCGCTGATGTTCTCGTCGGAGCACGATATGCGCGCCGAGGGAACGTGGGACGAAGAGGCGCAGACGCAGACCGACACGGTCTGTCCGTACTGTGGTGTCGGCTGCACCGTGACGCTGCATGTGCAGGACAATTCGATCGTCAAGGTCACCAGCCCGTCCGATCACTCGGTGACCCACGGCAACCTGTGCATCAAGGGTCGCTTCGGCTTCCAACACGTCCAGAACGGCCCTCGATAGCTCCTCGCTAGCCGAGAACGGCGCGTAGCGCGGCGATGCGCTGAGGTGCGGCGCGGTACCAGACCCACAGGCCGCGCTTCTCCCGATCGACCAAGCCGGCGTCGACGAGGATCTTCATGTGATGGCTGACGGTCGGCTGCGACCGACCCGATGGTTCGACTAGATCACACGCGCAGACTTGGTCGTCGGCGGAGGTGATGAACGACAGCAGTCTGAGCCGGATGGGGTCGGCCAGAGCAGCAAACGCTCGGGCCAGGCTCTCGGCCTGCTGCTCGTCGAGCGGGTCGGCGCTCACCGGGGCGCAACATGCGAGTACATCGATCGGGGCGGAGACCGTGGCAGCCATGGGGTAAACAATATCGACGGCTGTCGAACGATCTGTGTGAGGCGTCGCATGCGTCACATCGACAATCGTCGATTTAGTTGATGGGATGCGATATATTGATGATTGTCGATGTATCGCATCGAATTTGATCCTTGAAGGAGAAGCACATGTCACGAGTCCAACTGGCACTGAATGTCGGTGACCTGGAAGCGTCGGTCGCGTTCTACACGAAACTGTTCAACACCCCGCCGGCCAAGGTGCGCGAGAACTACGCCAACTTCGCCATCGCCGAGCCGCCGCTCAAACTGGTCCTGATCGCCGGTCAAGGCGAACCGGGCAGCCTGAACCACGTGGGCGTCGAAGTGGCCTCAACCGATGACGTGATGGCGGCCGCCGCCCGCATGCGGAGTGAAGGATCCGAGACCGATCTGCAAGAGGCGACGACCTGCTGCTTCGCCGTGCAGGACAAGGTATGGGTCACCGGCCCCGAGATTCCGTGGGAGATCTACACCGTGCTTGCCGATGCCGACGTCATGCACCCGGCCGACGGCGAGTGCTGCACTCCCGACCTGAGCACCGCCGACCCCGAACCCGTCGCCATTGGCACCGCTCGGGCCACCATCTGCTGCTGATCACCCGAGTCGTTGACGACTCAACGGTGCCCGGGTGACATGTAGAACCAGACCGCCCGGCTGACACCGCCGTCGCGCATCGCCGCCCGGGCGGCGAGCACGGTCTTGCCGGCCTCGGTCTGTTCGAAGTACCACGATTCGATCGCCCGACCGCCGGGGGCGGGGCGATCGACGAGCTCCAGCGCGGCCTCCTCGTAGTAGGTGCGGATGTCGTGGCAGACCGCCGTCGTGTTACCCCCCGGAATGCCCGCGTTCTTCCAATCGGCCCCCTGGGCAATGGCATCGAACACCCCGAGGGCGTCGGGCACGGCATCGGCGTCGATGACGCGGCCGACCGAGGTGACGCCCCGGCGGCCGACCGCCCGGTCGTAGGCCTTGCGCAGCCCGCGAGCCTCGTCGACGGCGGGTGGTAACGCCGGGTCGAAC
>JANNNL010000032.1:0-1131 GCA_031398525.1 Actinomycetes bacterium
ACTCGCGCAACGCCACCAGGTCGCACCAGAATGGTAATCCCTGATACACCGGTTCGGCCCCGGTCACCCGGCGGACGGCGGTATCCAAGGCGACGACGATCGGTTGGTCGGCGGTGATCTCGTAGGGGTGACGCGGTCCCGACAACCAGTGCTCCGAGAACTCGACCTCCGCGTCGATGCGGTCGTCGACGTCGCGTTTCAGCCCGGCAATCATGGCCTCCACCTGGGCTTTCACGTCGTGCGGATCTTGACTGGGTAATAGGCGGATGTCGAGGGTGACGACGCACCGATCGGGAACCTGGTTGTGTTTCGTGCCGCCGTTGATCGTGCCGATGTTGAGCACCGGCGCGCCGGGCAGCAACGGGTGCGGCTCATAGACCAGTTCGTTTTCCAACTTGCGCAGACCGACGAGGATCGGTTCCATCATCTCGATTGCGTTGAGTCCGAGGTGTTTGTACGACGTGTGCGCCTGGCGGCCCTTGGTGGTGATCTTCAGGTAAGCCGCGCCGCGATGGGCAATGCCGATCGTGTTCGACGATGGTTCGCAGTCGATCGCCGCGTCACCGAGGAACCCGGCCTCGCACAACGACCGCGTCCCGACCCCGCCCTCGAAGTGACACGACACGCCTTGGAACACAATGTCGCCGCGCGGCCGGTCGCCCGACTGCACGATCCGACGGACCGCGGCGAACGCCGCCGCGGTGCCCGACTTCATGTCGGCGATGCCGGCCCCGAACACCTTGCCGTCTTCCAGCACCGAGTCGAACGGGTCGCGGGTCCAGTCTTGCGACAACTCGTAGATATCGATGTGGCCGTTGAGCACCAGGCTGCGCCCACCACCGGCGCCGTTCACGCGTACCCCCACCGAGGCGCGCTCGGGTCGCGATTGGACGACGGCCACCTCGTCGCATCCCCACTCCCGCGCCAGCGCGGCCATTCGTTCGGCGAGGGCTTGCTCGCGCCCCCAGATCGAGTCGATCGAGCAGATCTCGATCAGCAGGGCGGTATCAGGATGCAGGCTCACGTCACGCTCCGGCGGATGACTGGTCGAATGGGGTGGAACCGCTGCGCGCCTTCTTCGCCGAGAACCCCTTGCCCATCGCCATGTCGGCGAGGCGTTGCACGTACAGG
>JANNNL010000293.1:0-10804 GCA_031398525.1 Actinomycetes bacterium
TACATCGGCGGCGAGTGGGTTGCCTCGGCGGGCACCGGGCAGCTGACCGTGTTCGATTCGACCGACGAATCGGTGCTCGGCACGGTCCCGGCGGGGGCTCCGGCCGACGTCGACGCGGCGGCGACCGCGGCCCGCGCCGCCTTCGACGGCTGGGCGGGGACACCCGCCGAGGAACGCTCGAAGTACCTCACCCGCATTGCTGACGCCCGCGACGCCCGGTCGGCCGAACTGCTCGACGTGATCATCCGCGAGACCGGGATGGCCAAGGGCCCGTCGCAAGTCGCCCAGGTGGCCCACGCGATTGGCTCGTTCCGCATCGCCGCGGAGCTGGCCGAGACGTTCGAGTACGAGGAGCAGATCGGCAACTCGATCGTCGTGCGCGAGCCGATCGGGGTCGTGGGTTGCATCACCCCGTGGAACTATCCGCTGCGGCAGATCGCCGCCAAGGTCGCCTTCGCGATGGCCGCTGGCTGCACCGTGGTGCTCAAGCCGAGCGAGGTTGCCCCGCTCGACGCGTTCATCCTGGCGTTGGCCGTCCACGAGGTCGGGCTGCCCGCGGGCGTGTTCAACCTGGTCTCGGGGGTCGGGCAGGTCGTCGGCGAAGCGATGTCGCGTCACCCCCAGATTGACATGATGAGCTTCACCGGCTCCACCCGCGCCGGCAAGCGCGTCGCCGAGTTGTCGGCCGCGACCGTCAAGAAGGTCGCCTTGGAGCTCGGTGGCAAAGGCCCAACGCTGATCCTCGACGACCTGTGCACCGAAGGCTTCGCCAACGCCGTGACCCTCGCCGTCGGCCGCTGCTTCCCGAACTCCGGCCAGACCTGTGCCGCGTTGACCCGCATGCTCGTGCCTCGGTCCCGGCTCGCCGAAGCCGAGGGGGTGGCGGCCGCCGCGGCCGAGGCATTCACCGTCGGCAATCCGTTCGACGACGGCGTTCGCCTCGGGCCGTTGGCTTCGGCGGCCCACCGTGACCGCGTGCAGGGGTTCATCCAGACGGGCATCGACGAGGGGGCCAAGCTGGTCGTCGGGGGCCCGGGCGCACCCGACGGACTCGAGACCGGGTTCTACGTACGGCCGACGGTGTTCTCCGATGTCCACCCCGACATGACGATCTCGATCGAGGAGATCTTCGGGCCGGTGCTCGTGATGGTGGCCTATGGCGACGAGGCCGACGGCATCCGCATCGCCAACGACACGCCCTACGGCTTGTCGGCGGGCGTGTGGTCGGCCGACCAGGCCGCGGCGACGCGGGTCGCCCGTCAACTGCGCGCCGGTCAGGTCGAGATCAACGGCGGCAAGTCGAACGGCATGACCCCCTTCGGCGGCTACAAGCAATCCGGCGTCGGCCGCGAGTTCGGCCGCTACGGCTTCGAAGAGTTCCTCGAAACCAAATCGCTGCTGCTCTAGCTGTCGCAGCCGACGGCCACACGACGTCGGACAACGAGCGTCGAGTTTCACTCGCCAGAGTAAAGCCGCGGCAGGTCCACGAGCTCGACCTCGGGCCGTCGGTCGCCAACGCGACGAAGGTCGTTGGTGAATCCGGCCCGGCTGAACAGCACCCGTTTGAGTGGCCCTGTCACCATGGTGCCCTTGGGCGGTGAGGCCTCCCACGCGGTGGCCACACGGTCGAGGCGATCGAGCAGAGCTGGCCCGACTCGGGCCGACGTAGCTTTCACCTCGCCTACTGCGAGAACGCGCCGAGCGCCGCGAGGAGTGGTCTCCACCGCGGCGAAATCAAGGTCGCGAATCGGCTGGCCGGTCGCATCGGCCATCGAACGGGTGAGCGATGTAGGGCCGACGACCGAGACCGTCCCGCCGAAGGTGTCTGCGGCAGCGTGGACAAGTGTCCAGTCATAGGCGAGTTGCTCGAGTTGAGGGCCTTGGATCAGTGATGCGATCGTCGACTCAGCGTCGAGCCATACCCGTCGAGCATCACCCCCGCGGGTCAGCCGTTGTTCGTTGGGTGACGTGACCAATCGATAGAAGCGGACGATCGGCTCCAGCAGCTCATACGTTGATCGTGACTTGCGGATGGGGTCGTCCCTCCGTGCGAGCCAACCCGCATCCATCACGGTGCGCAGCGAGTGGGCCATCGACCCGCGACTGGCCCCGAGGGTCGCTTCGATGTCGCCCCAACGTCGCACTCCGGACGCAACAGTGCCGAGCATGCCCCAATACAGTTTCTGGTCGGTCAGTTCCTCGTCCTCTGCCACGACGATTCGGCCTTCACGGAACAGCGCCGATGATGGATCGAGCAGTCGACGGCATGCCCAGCTCGGCACGTCGCCCGCCTGCGGACGGTCGCCAGCGGCGAACGTGAGGTAGGCGGGCGTCCCGCCGACAAGTGAGAACAGCTCGAACGCCGCGGTCGGGTTCGATTCCAAACCCCAGAAGCCCGCGGCCGTGCGGAAATCGAAGGGCTGCAGTACCAACTCCAGGGTCGCTCGACCGCGCAATGGAGCCGGACCGTCGAGCAGGCGTCTCATCTTGCCGAACGCGGAGCCGCACAGAATGAGGCGGGTCCAGTTCTGGCTCGCCGACTGGCCGGTCGGTGCGAGATGGCGCTGGATGATCGAAGGCAGCGAGGGGAACTTGTCGATCACCCGTCCGACCTCGTCGATGACGACTGGGGTGGGGCTCGCCTTGCGCAGGAGCAGTTGGGCTATCGCTGCATCCCATGACTCAAACCGCATGCCGGCGGTACCCGACCATGCTGCGTAAGCCGTCGAGAGTGACGCCAAGTTGTCGGCTGCCTCGGTCTCTTCCGCCTGCCAATAGAAGCCGCCGTACCTGGCGCAGAGGAGTTGGAGCAGCGTCGTCTTGCCTTGGCGACGTCGGCCGTACACCAGTCCGAGGAGGCACGAATCGAGCGGTGCCGACACGAAGTCGTCGAGACGGGACCACTCTCGTTCGCGTGCGAACAGTTCTGCCGGCCGACTGGAGTTCTCAGTCACGGGTTAATACTACATATTCAAATATGCACTATTGCACCGCGCGGTGTTGTCAACGGCTGGTGAAGCCTTTGCCGGCGGCGGCGAGGCGTTCGATGCGGGCGGCGGGGGCCCAGTGGCTGCCGTACTCGGCTTCGAGGGCGCGGAGGCGGTCGAGGACGTGGGGGAGCCCGAGTTGGTCGGCGTACCACATTGGTCCGCCGCGGTAGGCGGGCCAGTTGTAGCCGTTGATCCAGATGATGTCGATGTCGCTGGCCCGAATCGCCTTGCCCTCTTCGAGGATCTTGGCTCCCTCGTTGATCATCGGCAGCAGCAGTCGCTCGGTGATCTCCTCGGCGGTGAACGTCCGGGGTGCCCGACCGGAGGCCGCGGCGGCCGACGCGGCGAAGTCGCGCACGATGCCTTCGGTGATCGGCGACGGCGAAGGCATGCGGTCCTCGTCGTAGTCGTAGTAGCCGGCCCCGTTCTTCTGACCCCGCCGGTCGAGTTCGCACAGGCGATCGCGGAGCGTCACCCCGTTCGAACGTTCCTTGACCCAGCCGATGTCGAGCCCGGCCAGGTCGCTCATCTGGAACGGTCCCATCGCGAACCCGAAGTCGACCAGCGCCTGGTCGATCTCCCACGGCAATGCGCCCTCGCCGAGTAGGGCCTGAGCCTCGCGGGCGCGCTGCGACAGCATCCGGTTGCCGACGAATCCATGGCAGACGCCGACCAACGCGGCGATCTTGCCGATCTTGCGGCCCATCTGCATCGCCGTGTTGATCACCTCGATCGAGGTGTGATCGGCGCGGACGACTTCGAGCAGCTTCATCACGTTGGCAGGGGAGAAGAAGTGCATCCCGATCACCGCCTCGGGGCGCGACGTGGCCGCGGCGATCTCGTCGATGTTCAGGTAACTGGTGTTGGTGGCGAGCACTGCGCCCGGCTTGCAGATCGCGTCGAGCCGACCGAACAGCTCGGTCTTGATGTCCATCCGCTCGAACACCGCCTCGACGACCATGTCGGCCGACGCCAGATCTTCGAGAGTGAGCGACGGGGTGATCAGCGCCATCCTCCGATCTACCTCGTCCATCGTGAAGCGGCCGTTGCGGGCGCTGCGTTCGTAGTTGCCACGGACGACGGCGAGGCCACGATCGAGCGCGGCCTGTGAGGTCTCGACGATCGTCACCGGGATGCCGGCGTTGACGAAGTTCATCGTGATCCCGCCCCCCATCGTGCCTGCCCCGATCACGCCGACGGTCGTCACCGGGATCGTCGCGGTGGCGGCCGGGACATCGGGGATCTTCCACACTTCGCGCTCGGCAAAGAACACATACCGTTGGGCGGCCGACTCGGAGCTGGTCACGAGCTCGACGAACCGAGCTCGTTCCACCTTCGTACCCTCGGCGAACGGCAGGCTGACCGCGGCCTCGACGCATTGAATGATCGCCTCGGGCGCTTTGAACCCGCGCAGCTGCTTGGCGTGGATACGGCGGACGTCGGCGAAGTCGGCCACCGACATCGCATCGACCGGGCGGTCACTGACTTTGCGCAGTTCACCGCCACCGGCGACGATCTCGCGGGCGTAGGCGACCGCATCGTCGCGCAACGTCGCTTCGCCGGCCAGGCGGTCGACGAGCCCCATCGCCAGGCAATCCGCCGCGGGCGCGTGGGAGCCCGACAGCATCATCTCCAACGCCCGACGCGGCCCGGCGATGCGCGGCAGCCGCTGGGTGCCGCCGGCCCCGGGGAGCAAGCCGAGGTTCACCTCGGGCAAACCGCAGCGCGCCGATGGCACGGCGATGCGGTAGTGGGCGCACAGAGCAACCTCCAACCCGCCGCCGAGGGCCGTACCGTGGATCGCAGCGACCACCGGCTTGGGCGAGCTCTCCATCATCTGCTGGAGCTCGGGCAGACTCGCGCCCTGCGCCGCGCCACCGAACTCGGAGATGTCGGCCCCGGCAATGAACGTCCGCCCGGCACAGATCAACACGATCGAGGTGGCGGTGTCATCGGCAATCGCCTGACGGAACGCCTCGTGCAAGCCATCGCGCACCACGGCGCTCAGGGCATTGACCGGCGGCGAATCGAGGGTGACGACGGCAACGTCGCCGTCGATGGTCAGGTCGGTGACAGGGTTGATCGCAGACATTCGGGCTCCTTCTCGGCAGCACGATTCAACTACAAAGCTGGCTGCAACGGCAGCGTCGCCGCTACCAGCCGCCCGCTCGGCCAGCGTTTCATGTTCTGATGAGCGCCAAGACCCCTCACAAGAACATGAAACGCCACGGATGGCCTGGTCGGTCCGGTAGCCCAGGCGTTCAGCGGACCCGCACGCCCTGGCGGTCGAGTTCTCGTTGGACGGCCTCGATGCCGACGTCGCGCAGTTCGGTGCCGCGGTGCAGCGACATCGCCGCAGCAATGCCTGCGCCTTGGCCGAGGACGGCGCAGCACGACATGTTGCGGGTCGCGTGTGAGACGTGATCTCCGCCCGATGATCGCCCGGCGACGAGCAGGTTGTCGATGCCACGGGAGACGAGGTTGCGGAAGGGGAGCTGGAAATAGCGGCCGGTGGTCGGCAGGATGAGGATGCCGTAGCCGTCGATGAACTCGGGGTAGATGCCCTTCGAGTCGTCGAATCTGGCCTGTTCCCGCACGTCACCCTCAGTCATGTTGTGCAACACCCTCCGTCGGGTTGTACAACGCGTCGATCTTGCGGGTGTCGCGTACGCCAAGCGTCATCGCCGGTCGCGTCGATCACCCGCCGGGCGCGGATCGCCTCGCGCCCGGCCTTCGACTCGGTGAAGATGCCCGTCACCCGCACCCCGTCCATCAACGGCGCGGCGAACGAGCGGTGCAGCAACGGGTGGATACCGGCCTCGGCGACGAGCGCGTCGGCGACCAGTTTGAACCCCTCGGAATCGAGTTCGTACGCGGCCAGACCGGCCGGACCAGAGCCGACAACGAGGACGTCGGTCTCGTGGACTGCATCGATCTGCCGGGCCGGCTCGGTGACGGTGCCGAATTTCTCGCGTGATGGAGTGGTCATCGCTGGACACCGTAGCCAGCGCTGACGAGGACGCCCACGGACCTCGGCGCTACCAAGCGGCCGGTTCTCATTGACAGTCGCCCGGATGCAGGCACTGCCTAGGGTTGGGTGATGAGTTCTGTGCGGCGTCCATTTCGTTTTGCGCTGCAGCCGGTTTCGGCAAACAAGAAGCTGCTGCAAGATCGTGATGCGCTGCGCGAGTGCGTGATCGAGGCCGAGGCGTTGGGGTTTGAGGAGGTCTACGTCCCGGATCACTTCGGCTCGGTCGATCCGTTCGTCGCGTGCATGGTGATTGCCGAGGCGTCACCGACGATCCGGGTCGGCACCCTCGTGTTGAACAACGAGTTCCATCATCCGGCGATGCTGGCTCGAACCGCCGCCACGATCGACTGTCTCACCGGCGGTCGACTGACGCTCGGCCTCGGCACCGGCTACATGCAGTCGGAACACGACGCGACGAGCATCGAGTTGCGCGCACCGGGGCCGCGGGTCAGCCGCTTCGGGGAGTCGGTCGAGGTGCTGCGTGCCCTGCTCGACTCGGGTGCTGCGGCGTTCGTCGGCGAACACCATCGGATTGCCGTGACCAAGCTCGGCGTCTCGCCGGCGCAGCCACGCCTACCGCTGTTGATCGGCGGCCATGGTCGTCGGGTGGTCGGTATTGCCGGGCGATTCGCCGACATTTACCAGTACACCGGGCTGACCCATGGCGCAGGTGGCGTACCCGAAGCGGGCGGATTCGCCATCGCCGAGGTGGTGCCCCGGCGTGCCTGGCTCGAGGCCGCGGCGGGAGACCGCATCGATGCGATCGAGTGCTCCACCCTGGTCCAAGCGGTGACCGTCACCAACGGCTCGTCGAAGGCGCTGGCGCGGGCGAGCGTCGAAATCGAGTTGCCCGAGCAGGTCGTGGCCGAGAGCCCGTTCCTGCTGGTCGGCTCGGTCAACCAGATCGTCGAGAAGCTCCTTGGGTTGCGTGAACTCCTGCGAATCAGCCACGTCGTGGTTCGCGACGCGGTCCAGTTCGCTCCGGTGGTCGCCGCAATGGCGGGCCGATAGAGAATCTGACTTTTCTTGGGTCGTCTGCATGGAGTCCTCCGACGCGATCCACGATTCCCGATCGTCGAGCGCGTCGGCAGGTCAGTGCGGCGCGCGCCCGCCCGCCGACCGGTCCGCCGTCAGCGAGTCGGCTCGGAGATGGATGCGACGATCGCCACCCGTCCGTTGGAGGCCGCGCAGTCAACCGTGACGTCATCGGACTGGAGAACATCGAGGCGCGCGAGCCGGTCGACTCCGCTCGTGACCGTACCGGCGACAACCAGGACGATCGGCGACTTGATGACTCTCGGCGAGGAGGGCTCCAACGTCAGGAACCTCATCCTCAGCGGGGGAGTGCCGCGGCGGACCATCAGGTTGACGTCTTGGATCGGGCCGTCGATCAGTCGGCAGGTGGTGACGGCCGCGCCATCGAATCGAACGGGTTGAAACGGTTCGTCGATCACGCGCTCGGACGTACCGTCGATCGTGAGGGCGAACCCGACCCCGGTCAATAGGGCAATCGTCCGGTCGACGTCGGGGAAGACCGAGAATGGACCGTCGCCGGCGACCTCGGCGACGCTGAGCCGCCAATCCCAGGCATCGGGATGAGGGAACGCGATGATCTCGGTCGTCCACCCGCCACCATTGGCCCACCGCATTCAGCGATGGTCGCCAGCCCGCGTGATGGCGTTCACGGTGCGATCGCCGATTGCAGCGCAGCGGCTGCCGCCAACGCGGCGGTGACGATCGAACGTTGCGCTCCGGCCGTCATCCGGAAGCTCGGGCCGACCACGTTGATCGCGGCGACAACGGCTCCCCGGTCGCGCAGCGGGACGGCGATTGCGGTGGTGTCGGGCTCCACCCCATCGGTGACCACCGCGACGCCGCGGCTGGTCACGAGTCCGGCGAGCGCCGCGCCGGTCGCCGACTTGGCGCGTGGGATGCGTCGGCCGAGCCAGCTGACGTGGCGGACAGATCGGCTGCTCTGCGCCATTCGTACGTAGGTCGCCCAGTCGTCGTCGAGTGGGATCGCCAGGTAACACGACTCGCCGGTCATGGTCGCCAGCGCGTCGAGGTGAGGCTGGGCCGCGCCGAGCAGCGGCGACTCCGAGGCATGCAACGCTCCGAGCCGGATCAGTTCGGGCCCGGCGACGTACGAGCCGTCGTCGCGACGGGCGACGAATCCGGTCGTTTCGAGCGTCCGCAGGATTCGAGTAGCGGTCGATGGGGCCAGACCGACCGCTCGCGATGCCTCGGCCAAACCGATGCCGTCGGTGGCTTCGGCCGCCACGGCGATCAACCGCAAGGCCCGCTCTACCGATCTGATCGGCGGCTGGTCGGTTCGGTTGGCGTCTGGTTGATCGGGTTCCACTAGACGGAATAGACTACCGTCAGATGGAAACCTCAACAAGTACCGTCACCCTCGAAGCCCACGGGTTGAGCGCGGCCGACGTCGTTCGCGTCGCCCGCCACCACGCCGCAGTCCGCCTCGGTGCGCAAGCCGTTGACGCCATTGCTGCAAGCGCGGCGATCGTCGAGGGGATGGCGGAGCGCGAGGAAGCGGTATACGGCGTCTCCACCGGGTTCGGCTCATTGGCGACGACGTTCATTCCGTCTGAGCGGCGCGCCGAGCTACAGCGTTCACTGATCCGATCGCACGCCGCGGGGATGGGTCCGATCGTCGAACCCGAGGTCGTCCGAGCGATGATGTTGCTGCGGGCCCGGACGCTGTCGATGGGATACTCCGGGGTTCGTCAAGAGGTCGTCGATACGATGATTGCCCTGCTCAACGCAGGGATTATCCCCGCCGTCCACGAACACGGATCGTTGGGTGCGAGCGGTGACCTGGCCCCGTTGTCGGCTGTTGCGCTGGCGTTGATCGGTGAGGGCGAGTGCGCCGCAGCGATGGCCGAGGCGGGCATCAGGCCTGTCACCCTGCGGGCCAAGGAGGGCCTCGCCCTGATCAACGGCACCGACGGCATGCTGGGCATGTTGGTGCTCGCCCTGGCCGATCTCGACATGCTCGCGAAGGTCGCCGACATCACCGCGGCGATCACCATCGAGGCGGTGATGGGCACCGACCGAGCCTTTGCCGCCGACCTGATGGCGTTGCGTCCGCATCAGGGGCAAACCGACTCGGCGGCCAACCTGCGCCGACTCCTCGCTGGCAGCGAGATCATGGCCAGCCATCGCACGGACGACCCGCGCGTGCAGGACGCATACTCGTTGCGCTGTACCCCTCAGGTCCACGGCGCGGCCCGTGACACCATCGCCCATGCCCGGCGGGTGGCCGACATCGAACTGGTCTCGGCGATCGATAATCCGAGCGTGATGCCCGACGGCCGCGTCGAATCCTGCGGCCACTTCCACGGCGCCCCCGTCGGATTTGCCTGCGACTTTCTGGCCATCGCCACCGCCGAGGTCGGGGCGATTGCCGAGCGGCGTACCGACCGGTTGCTCGACCGCAACCGCTCCCACGGCCTGCCGCCGTTCTTGGCCGACGACCCGGGCGTCAACTCCGGGATGATGATCGCCCACTACACCCAGGCGGCGATGGTCGCCGAAAACCGCCGCCTCGCCGCTCCGGCCAGCGTCGACTCGCTACCGACCTCGGCGATGCAGGAAGACCACGTCTCGATGGGCTGGGGCGCGGCGCGCAAACTGCGCCAGTCGGTCGCCAACCTCGGCCGGATTCTCGCTGCGGAGCTGGTCTGCGCCGCCCGCGGCGTCGACCTGCGGGCCCCGCTACACCCGAGCGCCCCAGTGGCCGCGGCGGTGGCTGCGCTGCGAGCGGCCGGGGTCGACGGCCCGGGACCTGATCGGTGGCTCGCCCCCGAACTTGCCCGAGCCGAGCAAGTGGTGATGAGCGGCACCCTGCTTGGTGCCGTCGAGGTCGTGACTGGCTCATTGCTGTGAGCCACGAAACAAGGAGGACGACATGATTGGAGCACGCCCGGTGCGGGCCGCCCGCGGGACCACGCTGACCTGTCGCGGTTGGCAGCAGGAAGCTGCGCTGCGGATGTTGATGAACAACCTCGACCCCGAGGTTGCCGAGCGTCCCGATGACCTTGTCGTCTACGGCGGCACCGGTCGCGCGGCGCGTTCGTGGGAGGCGTTCGACGCAATCGTTCGCACCCTCGCCACCCTCGCCGACGACGAGACAATGCTCGTACAGTCCGGCAAACCGGTCGGCGTGTTCCGCACCAGTCCGTGGGCTCCGCGGGTGCTGATCGCCAACTCGAACCTGGTTCCCGAGTGGGGCAATTGGGATGAGTTCCGTCGACTCGAAGCGATGGGTCTGACGATGTACGGCCAGATGACGGCCGGTTCGTGGATCTACATCGGTACACAGGGAATCCTTCAGGGCACATACGAGTGCTTTGCCGAGATCGCCCGCCGCAAGTTCAATGGCACCCTGGCCGGCACGATCACGCTGACTGCCGGGCTCGGCGGCATGGGCGGCGCACAACCGTTGGCGGTGACGATGAACGATGGCGTCGCCCTGTGCATCGACGTCGACCCGACCAGGGTCGAACGACGCGTCGAGACCCGCTACCTCGATGTCGTCGCTTCCTCCCTGGACGACGCGGTTGGACGGTGCCTGGCCGCCCGCGACGAACTGCGACCGCTGTCGGTCGGTGTTGTCGGGAACGCGGCAACGATGCTGCCCAAGCTGCTGGAGATGGGTTTCCCGGCCGACATCGTCACCGATCAGACCAGTGCCCACGACCCGCTCAGCTATGTGCCGGCCGACCTGACGACCGAGGCCACTGCCGAGATGGCGGCACGTGAT
>JANNNL010000382.1:0-1884 GCA_031398525.1 Actinomycetes bacterium
TGCTTGTACGGAACGCGCGTTCGTCACCTACGATGCATTCTCATGACAGTGCCTACTGGAGGGCTGGGCCCCCGGACCCCTTCGTCGTCACCGGACACCGGCCGCTCGCCGTTATCCGCTCTGCCCTCGAAACCCGCCCGGATTCTCGCCTTCGCGGCCATCCTCGTCGCCGGCTCGGCCGGCGCGCTGATCGGCTGGGCGTTCGTCGATGTGCAGTGCGTTGGCAGCTGCTCCACCCCAACCAGTATCGGGGCGCTGGTCGGCGGTTTCGTGGGGGCCCTTGGTACCGCCGTCGTGGCGGTACTCGTGCTGCGGGCCATGGGCGAATGGAAAGAACTCGGCGACCGACGCGCCGACGAGGCCACGCCGGAGCGGATCCAGTGACGAGCCACATCGACACGCTCGTCGAATTGGCCCGTTCGTTGGCCCATGAGGCTGGGGTGCTGGTGCGCGAGGGCCGCGCCCGAGGTCTGAACGATGTGGTCACCAAGTCGACCGCCACCGACGTGGTCACCGAGTTCGATCACGCCGCCGAGGCCCTGATCATCACCAGACTTCGTCAGGAACGACCCGATGACGGGCTGATCGGCGAGGAGGGCACGAACCAAACCGGCACGAGCGGCATCCACTGGCTCATCGACCCGATCGACGGCACGACCAACTTCCTCTACGACCTCCCGGCGTACGCCGTCTCGGTGGCAGCCGCCGACGCCGACGGATCGATCGCCGGGGCGGTCTACCTGCCGGTGACCGACGAGATGTTCTGGGCTGGGCGAGGCACGGGTGCCTGGCGCAACGAAAAGTCGATTCGCTGCTCGACGGTCGACGACATCTCACTGGCGCTCGTGGGAACCGGGTTCGCCTACCGGGCCGAGCGCCGCCGGGTGCAAGCGGCGACCGTCGCCCGCATCATCCCCGAGATCCGAGACTTGCGGCGCCTGGGGTCGGCCGCGGTCGACCTGTGCTATGTCGCCTGCGGCCGAATCGACGTCTACTACGAGCAGTGGCTCAACCCGTGGGACCGTGCCGCCGGCGAACTGATCGCTGCTGAAGCCGGAGCGACCGTCGGGATCTATCGCACCCCCGGCGAGGAACCCGACGGGCTCCTCGCCGCACCCAGCGGCCTCTACGACGCGATTCGCAGTCTCATCGAAGGCGATTGACCGTCGGTTCTGTCGGCGGTTTTGTCCGCGATTTTGCCTGCGATTTTGCCGACGTAGCCGGGTTTGAGGCCTCGGTCCAGCGGGCGATGCGCAACAAGGTGCTCCGAGTGGGGCATCATGGGGGGTGTGGGTACCAGAATTCTGACCGTTGAAGACGACGAACGCATTCGCACCGCCGTCAAGCTCGCCCTTGAAGACGAAGGCTGGACGGTCGAGGAGACCGGTTCGGGCGAGGAGGCCGTCGAGGCATTCCAACGTCACCCGGCCGATGTCGTATTGATCGACATCATGCTGCCCGGTATCGACGGCTTCGAAGTCTGCCGATCGATCCGCCGCAACAGTGACGTGCCGATCGTCATGGTGACGGCCCGGGCCGACACGCACGACGTCGTAGCCGGCCTCGAAGCAGGCGCCGACGACTACATGACCAAGCCATTCGCCCCCAAGGAGCTCTCGGCGCGAATCCGCGCTCTGCTGCGACGAGTCCGCCCCACCACCTCGGGTCACTCGAAGCTGGTGTTCGGCGAGCTCGAGATCATTCCCGACGAGGGCAAGGTCACCGTTGGACCGCGCGAGATCCACCTGTCACAGACCGAGTTCCGCCTGCTGTGCGTACTCGCTCAGAACCCCGGGCGGGTGTTCTGCCGCGAGTTGCTGCTCGACTAGGTGTGGGGGTTCGGTTACTTCGGGGACGGTCGCCTCGTCGACGTCGACATTCTTC
>JANNNL010000496.1:0-1330 GCA_031398525.1 Actinomycetes bacterium
CCGGGCTCAAACCCTCGGCGACCGCTTCCGACACACTCTCGGCAACCGGGGTCATCCGGAACTTGGGATACAACGGCGTCGGGCGGGTGACGGCAGTGATCTTCTGTACAAGTCGGTCGGTGCGGGTCGACAGATCAGTGGAGATCGCCGTCATGTCGCCGAGCGTCGCCGACATCAGCAGGAACTGGGTGCGGTGGGCGGTGAGCAACGGCACCTGCCACGCCCAGCCCCGGTCGGCCTCGCCGTAGTAATGGAACTCGTCGAGACAGGCAAACCCAGTTCCCGTGCCGTTCGGGCCGGTCATCGTTGCGGCACCCTCGGCCAAGGCCTGGTTGGCGAAGATCTCGGCGGTGCAGACCAACACATCGCCGTCGTGGTTGATCGACGCGTCGCCGGTTGCCAACCCAACCCGGTCGGCCCCCAACAGGGCGGTGAGCTCGAAGAACTTCTCGGCGACCAACGCCTTGATCGGGGCGGTCCACACCGCCCGGTCACCGCGATTCAACGCCAACGCAATGCCGGCGAGGGCCGCCAGACTCTTGCCCGAGCCGGTCGGGGTGGCCAACACCACATGGTCGCCACCGGCCAGGGCGAGCAGGGCGTCTTCTTGATGCGGATACAGGGGACGACCCGTCGACTCCGCCCAGGCAACGAACGCGTCAACCACGTCGGCCGGGTCGGATCCAACAGGGGGAAGGAACCCGGCGAGCGTCACGCATCCAGTCTGGACCACGCTGCTCGCACCGAGCCGCGCGGCGCGAGATTTCTGCCCGGTCTCGCAAAGAGCGTCCATAGTCTTGCGCGTATGCGGTCCGTTTCGGTCCGCCTCGCAGAGGAGATTGACACCATGGCACGGCTCGTCGGTGGAGTTCTGTTGCTGCTCATCGGCATCGTTGCCTTCGTTGCGGCCCGGGTCAACATGCGTCGCCAACGCACGGCGATGTCGACCGTCGGCAAGGGGCAGGGCCTGCTCGCTGAGCTCTCCCGTCTGTTCCAACTGGTCGGGGCTGTGCTGTCGTTGCTCGCGGTTTTCGTGATCTTCTCGGCCTTCGTACGGATCGTGCCAGCCAACACCGTCGGGATTCCGACGACGTTCGGCAAGGTCGGCGCACCCTTGGCCAGCGGGTTCCACGTGACCGCCCCATGGACCGAGATCACCGGCTTTTCCACCCGCATCCAGGAACTTTCCATGCTCCGAGCGACCGACGAGGGCGACTTGTCCAAGGACGACTCGATCTCGGTGATCGCCACCGGTGGCGGCTCGATGAAGGTCGACGTCACGGTGCGATTCTCGGTCGCCCCCGACCAGGCCGCGGCGCTGTTCCGTCAG
>JANNNL010000550.1:0-15121 GCA_031398525.1 Actinomycetes bacterium
GATCTCGACGTCGGTGGGCTCTCGGCCCTCGGTCTCGAAGTGCGCCTGCAGCGCACGCAACTCTGCGGGGTCGAGCGACATTCGCCGCTCGACGTTCAACGCAGCGAGACCGTCGTCGTCAAGCCCGCGCAAGATAACCAACTCGACCGGCGCCACGTCTGATACGGGTGTCGCGACAACGTGGATGGCGTCGGGCTGCCAGCGTTCGATGACATCGTTGGCCAACAACTCGCGGGTGATCGTGTTGCGCTGCTCGATGTCAACGAGACCATGCAGCGTGTACCGCCGGGCGACAGCGGTCTGCTCGACGGCCAGGCCGAGTCGTTGGGTGAGCAACGTGGCGGCTTCGGCCATTGGATCGGTGACCCCGGCGAGCTTGGCGACTTCGACCACCGTCGCCCCGACAGGAGTCATCGGCAGATCCCAGGTGCCACGTTGCAGCACCGGGTCGATGAGCACGTCGCCAAGGGTGCCGCGACCGCGTGCATCAAGCGCTCCGACGAAGAAAATCACGTCGTCGACATCGACCCGATTTGGGCCGGACCCGGGGTTCGAGTGGGTCAGCGTGGCGATACCGGCAAGGAGATGCGAGGTACGGGGGTCGGGGTGGATCGGGCTAATCGTGAGGCGGTGAACCGTCACGAGCCACTCCGCAAGCTCATGGATTTGACCGTACCGATGTAGGCCGGTTGGACCAGGCAGCGTGTACGAAAAGTCAACGCGATGTGACCGGCGACAAGGGGTTCGTCCGCCCTCGGCGTCCAGCCGTACGCTGGCGGTGCCGTGCCTGAACAAACCACCTTTCCCGCCACTCGTTTGATCCTTGTCCGCCATGGGGAGTCGAACGCCACCGCCAACCGGGTGATCGGTGGACCGCGAACATGCAGCGGACTCTCGGCTCTCGGCCGTGACCAGGCCCAACGGCTGCGCGACCGCCTGCGGGCGACAGGAGAACTCAAGCTCGACGCCCTCTACGCCAGCCAGTATCCCCGCGCTCAGGAGACGGCTCAGACGTTATTGGGAGCTTTCCCGGGCCTGGAGATGCAGATTGATGCGGGCTTCGGGGAACACGACCCCGGGCCCGATTGTGATGGGCTGAGCTACGACGATTTCGTCGCCCGTCACGGCTCCGGCCACGACTGGCGCAACCCGTTTGCCGAGACGTTTCCCGGCGGTGAGACCGTTGCGGAGTTTCACTTTCGAGTCGGCACCGCCACCCATTCGCTGGTGGAACGCCATGTCGGCCAGACCGTGCTCGTGGCGTGCCACGGCGGGGTGGTCGATTGCCTGATGCGGCAACTGCTGCATCTTCCACCGACGGGTGGGTTCGAGCTTTTCACCCTCAACACGTCGGTCACCGAGATGGTCGCCGTATCGCCTGCGACCTGGCGCCTCGCCCGGTACAACGACGCCGCCCATCTGTCCTGAGCAGCGTCGGGGGCGAGCCTCGCCGGCCCCGTTACGCTCCTTCGTCATGGGGACATTGGATGGACAGACCGCGGTAGTCATCGGTGGCCACTCAGGATTTGGGGAGGCGATTACCAGGCGGTTCGCGGCCGAAGGTGCCCACGTCGTGGTCGCTGCTCGTCGCGCTGAACTCGTTGACGAGGTTGCGGACCGCGTTGGGGGAACCGGTGTGCGCTGCGACATCACCAACGATGACGACGTGCAAGCACTCGTCGGCGAGGTGATGGCAAGCCGCGGGACGATCAACATTGCGGTCAACTGCGCGGGTTTCGAGCAGTCGAGTTCGATCGCCGACCTCACCCCCGAGCGGCTGCGGGCGATGCATTCGGTGCAACTCGAGGGGGCGCTGTACTGCATGCGTCATCTGGGCAACTCCATGGCGTCGACGGGCGGGGGCGCGTTTCTCTCGCTCAGTTCGCTGACCGCCCACAACCCGTCGCGGGGTTTGACGGCGTACGCGTCGGCGAAGGCCGCCGTCGAGTACGCCACCAAGATTGCGGCGGTCGAGTACGGCGATCGCGGGGTGCGGTTCAATGTGATTGCCGCATCGTTGATCGAAACGCCGATGACCGCCCGCATCTTCACGATGCCCCAATTCATCGAGGCGCTCAAAGAGATGACCCCGCTCGGCAGGATGGGGACCTCCAACGACATCGCCGACGCCGCGCTGTTCCTTTGCTCGGCCCAGTCGAGCTACATCACCGGCCAGACCCTGTGCGTCGACGGTGGCGCGTCGCTACTCGCCCTACCGACGGCGCAGATGTATGCAGATGTTGCCCGTCGGTGGAAGGAACGGGCTCCAGCCGAGGCCACCGGCCCGCGGTGAGGCGCAACGACGTCATCATCGTCGGGGCCGGCTCGGCGGGTTGCGTGCTGGCGGGACGGTTGAGTGAACGACCCGTACGGCAGGTTCTGCTGCTTGAAGCCGGTGGCACCATGGCCGCCGGTCCTGGCGTGACCGGCCCAAGCTTCTTCGACGCCACCAAGGAGCCGGGTCGGGTGTGGCCTGAGCTGCTGGCGCGTCGTCGACCGGAGCACGATGCCGTTGTTTATCGCCGAGGTCGTGGGCTCGGGGGATCATCGACGGTCAACGCGATGGTGGCGATTCCCGGTCACCCCGATGACTACAACCGCTGGGCAGAACTGGGTGCTACCGGTTGGGGGTGGAGCGACGTCGCCCCGTGGTTTGGTCGTACACGGTTGACGTTGTCGGTGGCCCCCTCTGACGAACAAGGGCCCATCACCAGCGCGTTGACCAGCAGCTTTCCGGCGGTTCAGCCGGCGCCGTTGACCCGCAGCGCCCATGGACGGCGGGTATCGGCGGCCGACGCCTATCTCGACGAAGTCCGGGAGCGATCGAATCTGACCGTGCGATCTGATTCGACCGTCGACCGCCTGTTGATGTCGGGGCACCGAGCCGTCGGGGTTCGCCTCGTCTCGGGTGAGGAGTTCGAGGCCGCCACGGTCGTCGTCTCGGCGGGAGCGATCCATTCTCCGGCGATCCTGTTGGCCAGCGGCATCGACCGGCCCGGCATCGGCCGCAATCTCAAGGACCATCCGGCGGTGCCGATTCCGCTGGTGTATCACGCGGGACTGGCGCCGGACCCGCACAGCCTGCCGATCTCGGCGATCGGACGATTCTCCGCCGGAGCGGTGCCCGACGACATCCAGTGGCTTCCCCTCGACCACCTCGGTCCCGATGCCCCCGGGCTTGGGATGGTGATGGTCGCGTTGATGACCGTGCGATCGTCGGGCACCGTGACGCTGCCTACCGGTCGGGTGACGACCCAGCCCGACGTCGATTTTCATTTGCTCGACGACGTCGACGATCTCGCCCGTCTGACCGTGGGTGTCGAGCATGCTGTCGAGGCGCTGACCTCGAGCGCCGCGCTGGCCTCGCTCGGGGACCTCGTGCTTCCCGATGTCACCCCGGCCGGTTTGCGGGCGGTGCTCGGGGACTATGTGCACGCGATCGGGACGTGCCGCATGGGCGCGGCCGACGACGTGAACGCGGTCGTCGACGCCGCCTGTCGAGTGATCGGCTACGACGGTTTGATGGTCTGCGATGCGTCGGTGATGCCTGATCTGCCCCGAGCGAACACACATCTGCCGACCGTGATGATCGCCGAGCGGATCGCCGCAGTGTTCGACGCGCAGGCCAGGTCGGTTCATCGCGGCTGACCCCCGTCACCAGGTTCCCGGTGGCCCGTGCTAACCAATGGGGCGTGTCCGACGTGTCTGTTTCAACTATGACCGAGGTTGAACGCCGACGTGGCTGACGATGTGCCAATTCACGACGTTGTGATCGTCGGTGCCGGGCCCGCGGGACTCGTCGCCGCCGTGGCGTGTCTCCGTGCCGGGCTATCGGTGCGCGTCATTGCCAACGACCCGACCGCGGCATGGCCGGCGACCTATGGGTGTTGGGTCGATGAGATCGAGACGCTCGGCCTCGCCGGTTGCCTCAGCCGACGCTGGGACGATGTGCGCGCCGTGGGGGAGCGAGAACACCGGTTGGCGAGTGCGTATGGCGTGTTCGACAACCCGGCGCTGCAGAGCGCGCTGCTTGAACCACTTGAGGGCTTGACCCTCGTCGGGCACGTCGTTTCGATCAGTCTCGACGACGACGGGTTCTTGGTTGACACCGCCGACCGCCAGCAGCTATCGGCCGCGATCGTCATCGACGCTCGGGGCCCTGCGGTCGTCCACTCGATCCCCTTCGGCTCGGGTCCTCGCCAGCGGGCATACGGCATTACCGCGCGGTTCGACCGCCCTCCCATCAGTCCTGGCGCGTGCGTGTTGATGGACTGGTCCGCTCCGACCTCGGGCGGGGCCTCGCCAGACGCCGGTGAGTCGGCCACGTTTCTCTACGGTTTCGATCTCGGCGATGGCGTGGCCTTCGTCGAAGAGACGTCATTGGCTCGCAACCCGGCGATGGAACTCGACGAGCTGCGTGACCGACTGCTGGCCCGGCTTGACCGCATGGACTGCCGGGTCGTCGAGTCGATCGCCACCGAACTGGTCGACATCCCGATGCGGGCTGGCGTCCCGGAGCCGGGCCCTGCGTTGGCGTTTGGGAGCGGTGGTGGGCAGTTGCATCCTGCGACCGGCTACTCGGTGGCGGCGAGTCTGCGCGCCGCCAGCCGGCTGGCCTCGGCGATTGCCGATGGACGCGCCGAGGGTCTGGTGGGCGAACGCCTGGCGTCGGTGGCTTGGGATGCGCTGTGGCCGCGCCGGGCTCGGCGGACTCGTGCGCTCCACGACTATGGCTTGGCATCGATGCTGCGGTTGACTCCGGCCGAGACCGGTCGGTTTTTCGACGCCTTCTTCGACGCCCCGCACGATTTGTGGCGGTCGTATCTCGACATCAGTGCCGGGCCTCGCCAGGTTGCCGGGCTGATGCGTCGAGTGTTCGCCGGAAGCGACCGCGATACTCGCCGATCACTGATCGGTGGCGACCATCGGCTGCTGTTTCGGTCGATCAGCGGCTGACGGAGTCGCGGGAAGTCTGTCGGGAGGGCTCAGCGACCCCAGGGGACCGCTTTGTGTTTCGTCTTCAGTCCGGCCAACCCGGGTCGTAACGCCCGGGAGCTGCGCCGGACCGCGAGTATCCAACCGACTACGACGCATGCGGCGAAGATGAACCATTGCATCGCGTACGAGAGATGCGATCCCTCGCTCAACGCCGGGAGTGCGAGTGGGGTGACCTCTGCGGCGTCACTTGGCGTTGACGAGATCAGTTCGACGTATGTCGTGGAGCCTCTTCCGTCGAGGGTGCTCGGCACTCTGCGCATCCGGCCGATGAGCTTGACATCGCTCTGGGGAACGGGGGGGACGTCGGCGGTGACTCCGATCGAGCCCCGGTTGACGAGAACTTTCAGCCCGGAGACGGCGTCGTCGAACGAGGAAATCAGCTGGTAGCTGGCGCTCGCTGCGAGAGACTCGGTGTCGAGACCGTAGCGGCCGGTGAGGGCGACGGTCCGCCATTCCACGGCATCTGGATCGGCGTTCGGCCCGACCCATGCCGGATCGAGCGTCTCGGGGTCGGCGGCGGCGCGGGCGACGACGAGGGCGTTGAACGATCGGCGTTCTTCCAGCCGCCGGAGTTGCCAAAAGCCGAAGTTGACCATGAGAGCGGCGGCGAGACCCACGACGAGTGTGAACAGGAGCCAACGCGGCTTGATCAGGAATCGAAACGTCAAGGCCACCCAGCGTAGCGAGTTCGACGCTAAGTTGCTATTCCGGTGGTCGAATCCATGCGTTGCTCGGCCGGATGAAACACTGGGTGAGTGACCGCTGAGTTACCCGACTTCTCGATTCCCCACCAGGAGAAAATTGACTGGATGGTTGAGACCAACGGCTGGGCGCTCGAAGCCGTGGCCCCCGAATCCGACCACGATCCGCCGCGCCCCGGCTATGCCTACACGGTGGGATTTCCCGAGGCATTCGGATTCCCCGAGGTGGCGATCTTCGGTCTGCAACCAGTTGCCGCCAATGGCCTGCTCGGGTTGGTCGCCGATTGCCTACGCGGAGGCACCGAGATTCCGCTCGGGGTCGAGGTGGTCGGCCTGCTCGATGGCGAGTTGCGTTGTGTGTTCGCCCCCGTCGACCTGGATACCTGGGGCGAACTCTTCGGAATCTGCGCGGCCTGGCGCCGGGGCGGTTCGTTCGAGGTGGCCCAGTTGTTGTGGCCGGACCGCAATGGGTTCCTGCCATACGAGACGGGCTACAGCCGACCGATGACGTTCGCCCAACCGGTCATCGGTGTCGTCGGCGGAGAGTAGCCCGGTCAGCGCTCCGATCGGATCACGGTCATAGTCGTCGACGAGACGTTGACCGTCGGCTTCGCGGAGGCGGCCCAACTCGAGGCTCAGCCCGCCGCCGGCGGAGGGCTGCGTTCGTCGATCGCCCACGACACACCATGTTCGTTGAGGAGTTCGAGGTACGCATCGGCTTCGAAGGCCTCGGGTCCGAGGACGCCGCATCCTTTCCACTCGCCGAGCGAGATCAGTTCGAGGGCGACGACTGGGTTGACGGCGGTCTGCCATACCACGGCTTGATGGCCAAAGGTCGACATTGTCCATTCGTTGTCGACGACGTGATAAAGGTAGGTCGATCGCGGCCGGCCATCTGGCCCGGTGCCGCTGACCAACGAGCCGGCACACGTGACGCCGCGCATGTGGTCCCCAAGTTCAGCCGGGTTGGGAAGGCAGGCGGCCACGACGTCACGAGGGGAGACTTCATGGCCCCGCACCGTTACCGGTCGCGTCGAATCGAGGCCGAGTTTGTGCAACGTACGCAGGATGTCGATGAACTCGTCGCCGAGCCCGTACTTGAACGTCACCCGACCGACATCGAGCCACGTCGGCATCAGGATGACTTCTTCATGCTCCACGTTGACGCAGCTCAGCGGCCCGATTCCCGCCGGGAAATCGAACACCTCGGGCTCGCTGAACGGGGCCGTCGTGAACCAGCCACGCTCGCGTTCCCAGATGATTGGCGGGTTCAAACACTCCTCGATCGTCGTCCAGATCGAGAACGTCGGGGCAAACGACTCGCCCTCGATCACGATGTTCGCACCGTCGCGCACACCGACGGAGTCAATGGACGAGAACAGATGGTCGCTGGCGTAACGGGCGAACACATCCGACAGGCCTGGCTCGACGCCCATGCCGACAAGCGACAACCTACCCCGCTCGGCCCAGGCGTCGGATGCGGCGAATTGAGCCTCGCCGAGCATCACCCCGCATTGCTCGTACGGTCGCTCGGCATGGGGCTGTGACAGGTGCATCGCCATGTCGATGTAATCGGCCCCGGCGGCAAAGGCGGCGCCGAAGATCGGTGGGTTGAACCGCGGGTCGCAGGCGTTGACGATGATGTCGAGGCGGTAGTGGCGGATCAACTCGACGAGGTCGAGAGCATCGGTGGCATCGACCCGGGTCGCAATCACGCGGCGGTCGTTCGCTCGCTGGGCGGCGCGCTCGGCCCGTGTGGCGTCGATGTCGGCGATGACGAGTTGTTCAAAGAACGGACGCCGCGCCGCAATCGAGGCGATCGCCGAACCAACGCCACCCGCCCCGATGACTCCGATTCGCATGGCTTCAGCGTACCCAGGCGCACTCGTCGAGCGCCCTCATCAGATTCTCCGAGACGACTGGTCCCGAGACGACTGGATCGTCAGAGACCGAATGCGCGCCGTGATGAGCCGAGGGAGACCAACGACGAGATGCGTCGGGCCAAGTAGGGGGAGAAAAAGCCGCGGTACCGGCGCTGGAGGTCGGGCTCCATCCAGTCGCGCCCGGTGACCTTGCTGCGGCACCTCGCCGTGCCACAGCTGCATTCGAACTCGTCGTAGTCGCTGCCGTCACTCATGGCATAGTCGAAGCTCAGCTCCTCGCCGATGGCGATGTCGCGCATCGCCACGACGATTCCACCGCCGCGCATACCGCCATTCGGGTCGCAAGAATGGTTGATCCGGTCGCCGTCGGTCGCTTGGGGCGATACCAGATAGAGGCCTTCATCGATCTGGATCGACAGGTGTTGGGTAGTCGGGTCGAGTTGGGCGAATCGGTCGGCGTCGGCGACCCATCCACCGAACGCCGCGAGGACCTCGCCTGCGGGAATCGACTCGACGGCAAAGCTGCCGGTACCTGTGATGCCGGAGGGACGAACCTCGGCCTTTGGTGTCAAATAGCTGCAGAACAAGGGAAATCCCTCCCGGAAACCTGATCGTGGTGCCAATGGTTGGCGCTGAGAGCCTGCCTGGTTTGACCGATCGTGTCTACTCACTGACTGGTCAGTCGAAACTGACCGAGGCATCAGTCAGTTTCGACCGACTGCGACGACCCGCGTCGCCCGCTGGGCGCAGAGCGCGGACTACGTTTCGGGGGTCGGCCGTGGGGTGCCGCTCAAGGGGGAACTGTGACTGATTGGAACTATGGCGACATCCTCGAGGCCGTGGCGGCGCGGGTGCCCGACCGGCCGTGTCAGATCCACGGCGAACGGAAGCTGAGCTGGGCCGACACCGACCGACGATCGAACGCCATGGCTCACGACATGATTGTTGCCGGGCTCGGCCACCAGGCGAAGGTGGCCGCCTATCTGTACAACGGACCCGAGTACCTCGAGACGTACATCGCCGCGTTCAAGGCCGGCATGTCTCCGGTGAACACCAACTTTCGCTATGGCCCCGAGGAAATCCTGTACCTCTTCGACAACGCAGACGCCGAGGCCGTGGTGTTCCACGCCGCGTTCGGCGAGTTGCTCGACGGGGTTCGGGGCCGGCTAACGAAGGTCAAGCGGTGGTACGTGGTTGCCGACGAGACGGGCTCCGGGCCCGAGTGGGCTACCTCGTATGACGACGTCGTGGCCGGAAACCCGGAGCGGGTCGTGCCGCCCTGGGGGCGCCACGGAGACGACTTGCTGCTGTTGTATACCGGCGGCACGACGGGAATGCCGAAAGGAGTGATGTGGCGTCAGGACGATCTGTTCAACGTGCTCGGAGCGGGTGGTCAAGCGCTGCTGGGCATTCCGCCGGTCACCAGCGTTGCCGAGCTCGCCGATCGACTCAACCCCGATGAACGGGGACTCGTGATGCTCGTCGCCTGCCCGTTGATGCACGGCACCGGCCAGTTCTCGGCGCTGATCACGATGGCGCTCGGTGGTTGCATCGTCAGCCTGCCATCGCGGCGCTTCGACGTCGGCGAGTTGTGGAGCGAGGCGGAACGAACGGCGACGAACTCGATCGTGATCGTTGGTCAGGCGTTCGCCGGGCCGATGCTCGACGCCCTTGATGCCGATCCGAGGCGCTTCGACCTGTCCTCGGTGCGGATGATCTCGTCGTCGGGGGTGATGTGGAGTCAGGAGAACAAGCAGGGCCTGCTCGGCCACATTCCCCATGCCGTGCTCTTCGACTCGTACGGCTCGTCGGAGGCGGTCGGGCTCGGGGGTTCGGTCTCCGCTGGCGAGGAGTCGGCGGCAACCGCGAAGTTTGCCCTCGGCCCGTCATGTGTGGTGTTCACGGAAGATGGTCGCCGGGTCGAGCCGGGCTCGGGGGAGCGGGGCGTGGTTGCGTTGTCGGGCTTCATTCCGTTGGGCTACTACAAGGACGAGGCGAAGTCGGCACAGACGTTCCGCATCTTCGAGGACCGTCGCTGGAGCGTGCCCGGCGACTGGGCCGAGGTCAATGCCGATGGCAGCCTGCACCTGCTCGGCCGCGGTTCGGTGTGTATCAACACCGGCGGCGAAAAGGTGTTCCCCGAAGAGGTGGAGGAGGCGCTCAAGACCCACCCCTCGGTGCGCGACGCCGTCGCCGTCGGCATCCCCGATGGCCGCTTCGGCGAGGCGATCTGCGCCATCGTCGAACCCGAGGAAGGCGAATCACCACAGCTCAGCGACCTTGCCGACCACGTGCGAGTTTCGCTTGCGGCCTACAAGGCACCCCGTCGCCTGGTCGTCGTCGACACCATCGGTCGCGCCGCCAACGGCAAGGTCGACTACAAACGACTCACCGCGCTCGCTGCGCAGCGGCTGGCCGCCATCGACACCTGATCTTCGGCGGCAACGCCCTGCTCATGGAACGAGCGGCTTGGCGGCTGGGGAACCCGATGCTAGCGTTGTAGCTGCATCACGAGCGGCCTCCTTCGGGGGGCCCGGCAACCTGGGTGGAAGCCCCAAGGTGCCTCCCGTTCCTCGGAACGGAGATGTGGTCACCGGCTCGGTGGCAACGAACGCTTCCTCGTGCTGCGACAGCCCAACCGGCGATGCCGGTGACGACCGACCGCGAGAGGAGCGACAATGAGCGCAGCGAATGCCGACCGACCGAGCGCCAGCGAATCGGACGGCGATGGGGACCGGGGGCGCAGCCCCCGAGAAGGACAGAGCGGCCCGCCCAACCGACGGAACCGACAGCCCTACCCCGTGAGTGGAGCGTGGATGCCCGGCATGCCGATCGGTCATCGTCGCACGCACACGATCGCCGGCGATCGTCCGCTTGCCCTCGACGGTGGCGGCACGTTGCGCAATGTCGATATAGCTTTCGAAACCTGGGGTCACCTCGACGCCGACGGCTCCAATGCGGTGCTCATCTGCCATGCCTGGACGGGCGACTCCCACGTCGCCGGACCGATGGCCACCGGTCACCCGACATCGGGCTGGTGGGAGGGCATCGTCGGGCCGGGATTGGCGATTGATACCGAGCGGTGGTTCGTCGTCAGTGTCAACGTGCTCGGCGGCTGCATGGGGTCGACCGGTCCGGCGTCACCGCATCCCGGCGACGGCCGTCCATACGGCTCGCGGTTTCCGGTGGTGACGATTCGCGACATGGTCCGCTGCCAGGCGCGTTTGGCTGATCACCTGGGCATTCGCGTCTGGCACAGCGTCGTTGGTGGCTCGATGGGAGGCATGCAGGTGCTCGAGTGGGCAATCACATACCCCGACCGGGTCCGCTCGATCGTCCCCATCGCCACCTGTGCCCAATCGAGCGCTCAGCAGATCGCGTGGGGTGCGATCGGTCGCCGGGCGATCGCCCTCGACCCGAAGTGGCGCGGCGGTGACTACTACGACGCCGAGGCCGACGACGGTCCGCACGAAGGTTTGGCGGTCGCCCGGATGGTTGCCCAGGTCACCTTCCGCAGTGACAATGTCTTTTCCGACCGATTCGGGCGCGAGCTTGCCGACGGGGCGACGCTGCGCAACGGTCTCGACCTGTGGCAGCGCTTCGAGGTCGAGCGGTACCTCGACCACCATGGCGACAAGCTGGTTCGCCGCTTCGACGCCAATAGCTACCTGCTGATCGGCAAGGCCATGGATCTCCACGACGTCGGCCGCGGGCGGGGCGGGCTCGATGCGGCGATGGCTCGCATCAAGGCGCCGACGCTGACGATGGGAATTTGGAGCGACATCCTGTACCCGGCCTATCAGCAGCGCGAGATCCATACATTGCTGGCGAAGCAGGGAACCCCATGCGAGTACGTCGAGATCGATTCGCCGCACGGGCACGACGCGTTTCTGATCGACCTTGACCAGGTGGGGGCTCCAATCGGTGCGTTTCTCGATGAGGTGGCTAAGAATGTCTGAGCATGATCCCGACACCATGATTCCCGAATCTCTACACACTGAGACCCTGGCGATCATTGCCGGGCGCGGATCGAACGGCCGCTCGTTGGCCGCGCCGATCTGGCCGACCACCGTGTGGGAGACACCGTCGCTTGACGATGCTCGCCGCCGTTCGGGGTCGACTCGTCCGTCGGAGTTCTACGGCCGCTACGCCAACCCGACGGTCAACGCGTTCGAGGATGCCATCGCCACACTCGAGGGGGCCGAGGCGGCCATGGCCTTCGGGTCGGGAATGGGGGCGATCGCCACGGTGATCTTCGCCTTGTGCTCGCCGGGCGATCACATCGTCGCCCAACGCCAGTTGTACTCCGGCACGCAACTGTTCCTGCAGGGTCCGTGCGCACGCATGGGAATCGACGTCACCTGGGTCGATGGATCGGTGCCGGGGGCATTCGCGGCCGCGGTGCGGCCCGGCAAGACGATGCTGGTGATCGCCGAGACCCCCGCGAATCCGCAGATGTCGCTCGTCGATCTCGAAGAGCTCGGGGCGATTCGGGGCCCGTTCACCATGGTCGATTCCACGTTTGCGACGCCTATTCTGCAGCAACCACTCCGTCACGGCGTCTCGCTGGTCGTCCACTCGGCGACCAAGGGGATCGCCGGTCACAACGACGCGATGCTCGGGGTGGTCGCCGGAGAAAAGGACCTGATCGACGACATCTGGCGCTACGGCGTGCTCCACGGCGCGACGGCCTCGCCCCACGATGCCCACAACGGTTTGCGCGGCATTCGTACGCTGGCGGTGCGAGTTGAGCGGGCGTCGGCGACGGCACTGCGTCTGGCCACCTTTCTGGCCGACCACCCGGCGGTCGCCCAGACGAACTACCCGGGGCTCGACTCGCATCGGCAGCGCGACCTGGCCAAACGGCAGATGTCCGACGGCGGCACGGTGCTCAGCTTCGACCTTACCGGGGGCCTCGGCGCAGGTCGCCGTTTCGTCGAAGCAGTTCGCCTTGCCCACCTGGCGACGTCGTTGGGCGGTCCCGAGACCCTCGTCTGTAGCCCGGCCAACTCCACCCACGTCGGCCTGACCGACGACGAGTTCGAGCGGGTCGGTATCACTCCCGGACTGGTGCGGGTGTCGGTCGGCTTGGAGCACGCCGACGACCTACTCTTCGACTTCGCCCAGGCCTTGAATGCCACTGCGGGAATTGGCTCAGGGTCCTAGCGACGGACGACCGAGTCCAAAACAGCAACGGCGCGCGATGACGCGGGGACGATCAACAGGTAGTTCGGATCGCCGTCGAGCAGGAACGTGACCTGACGCTTGGGCGGATCGGTCCCGCGTCCAATCACCGCGTGCCGATGCGGTCGCTGACCCGCAGGCATGCGCCGACTGGACACGATGACTTGATCGTCGGTCACGATGGCGCGGCCGGTGCGCCAGCGGCCCTCGTTCAAAATCGCTCGCCGATCGCTGCCGTCGGAGGCGGATGCCCCGGGCAGCCGAATCGGCTGAAACCGGCAGGTGAACGCTCGTCCATCCTTGGCAACCCAATGCGGGTCGATGCGGCGGGCCAGCCAGAGCATGCCGATGAGCAAGGCGATCGTGCCGACCGTCCACAGAACATCGGTGACTCCGGCAAACATGCCGGTCAGCTTCTCGCGTTCGGCGCGGCGACGCCACACTGGCGGAGTGCCTGAGCTGCTCGAGATCGAGATTTATCGCCGCGAGATGGCCGATCTCGCCGGGCGAATGATCGACACCGTTCACTGCCCCGACCCCTGGTACGTGCGCCGGGCTGGTCCGGTTGAGCAAATCGTCCCCATGCTCGAAGGTCGGCGTATCACCGGGCTGCGCCGTCACGGGAAACTGCTGCTCGTCGACCTGGTCGAGGGGACCTCCGCGGCGGAGACGAGCGTGCTGGGCCTACGTTTCGGCATGACTGGGCGGCCCGTCGTCGACGACCGGAGCGCGGTGCTGACGCTCGAATACGCCCCGGCTGCCGTGCGTGACGAGTGGGTGCGGTTCGAACTCGGATTCAAGGGGGGCGGACGACTTCGAATGATCGACCCACGTCGTCTCGGTGGCGTGGAACTCAACCCGGACCTCGGCGCGCTGGGTCCCGACGCGACGACCGTGACCGTCGATGAGTTGGCGGCGCGATGCCGATCATCATCGGCGATCAAGGCGGTGCTTCTCGATCAGAGCCGAGTTGCCGGGCTGGGCAACATGCTCGTCGACGAGATGCTGTGGCGAGCGTCGATCGACCCGACGCGGCCCGCCGCCGACCTGGCGTTCGACGACGTGACCATGCTCCGACAGACCATCGTCGAAACGCTGCCGCTGCTGTTGAGCCGGGGAGGAAGCCATCTCGGAGAGCTCTCCGCCCGGCTCCGTCGCCCGGGTGCGCGCTGCCCGCGAGATGGTGCGGAGCTCATGATTCGCCAGGTCGGCGGCCGCACGACGTATTCGTGTCCGCTTCACCAGCGCCGAACGTGAGAGGATCACAGGTCGTGGTCGGTCTCTCTCGCATCCCCCAGGGTTTCTCCGCCCTCGGGTCACTTGTCGCGCAGAACACCGGTGGTGCCATCGATGACGTGGCGGCGACTCGGCGCATTCAAATCATCATCGCCGGGTTGGCCACCGCTGGTGTGTTGCTTGCGGTGTTGACGGTGTGGCTCTGGCGATCAACGAAGCCGACGCTCGAAATACTCGGACCGTTGGAGGTGATGGGCAAGAAGCGCTTCGGGCGCAGTGACCAGCACAGCCGCCGACGAGCCCTCGACGCAGCTCGTCCCGATGGAGCGTCGGCGACGCTCGAGGTGAAGCCGCCGCCCGTCGATCTCGCGGCGCTCGCTGCGTCGCGCTCGCTGCCGTCGATGGACGACCATGCCGGGTTCGGCGACCTGGTCGAGGCGTCGATCCCGATGGAGCAGGGCGGGTCAGGTGGTTTGGGCGCGACGCGGTTGCCGGCAGCGCCCCCACCCCCGCCTCCACCCCCGCAGCCGTCCTCGCCGACGTCGGTTACGGTCGCACCGGCACCGGTGGTCTTCGATCAGGCCGACTTTACCGACATGGCGCCGCGCCCGGCCTCCTTCGAAACCATCCCATCGATTGAAGCTGAGCCCGACGCGGTGGTGGAACTTCCGAGCAACCTGCGGGAGCTTGCGTTTCGGCCATTCGGCCGGTCGTCGTCCGATGCATCCCCCGCTGGTGGCATTCGACCGCCGACGTTTCCGCCGCCGACCCCACAGGATCTGATCGACGCGGAGATGGAACCCATCGACATTCCTGATTCCGAATAGCTCAATGATTCCCCCGGTTGATCGGCGGGAATCGGTACGTTGGGGCGTATGGCCGAAGGTCTCGATATCGAAGCGATGGTTGCCCGGTTCCGTGAGCGTGCGGCGGGGGTGAAGCGCCGCACGTTGCCACCGGTCGGGGGCGACGAGCGTCAGCAGTTTCTTCGCCAGGCGCAACTCGACTTTCGCGACTTCGCAATGGTCGGCGATGCCACGGGCGAGGTCGTCGATGGGGTGTTGACATTGCGCATCGATTTGCGGCCTCCGGACGCGCGGACGTGATCGCCAGCGTTCG
>JANNNL010000556.1:0-22165 GCA_031398525.1 Actinomycetes bacterium
GGTGTGGTCGAGCTCGCAGATCGCCTCGGGATACGCCTCGACGAGACGTTCGGCAACCACGCGAGCGCGACCTTTTGGAGTACGAGGTAAGCCCATGCAGCAGCCAACCTACTGAGCGGGCCGGGACGATACGGCCACGCCGATCAGCCCGTGCCGGGTCGCCAGATGACCAAGGATTGGCCAGTAGCCTGCTGACGTGCGTCGACTCGATATCAAGCGGGAGTTTTCGCCTCATCATGTAGCCGAGGTCACTCACCTCCTCACGGCCGCCGAACGGGCCGACGATCATCGGCCGCTGTCCGATCACCTCTGGCTCGACCTCGCCCAAGGCGGCCGACAGGGGTTCGTCGGGCTTGTTGCCTGGGAGCCAGGCCATCCTCATCCGGTCGCCTATGCGCAGGTGTCGCAGGGCAACGACTCGTATGCCGTCGAGCTCGTCGTCGACCCCCACCATCGCTACGAGATGGCCACGATCGGTCCCGAGATGATCGAGGCGGCGCTCGGCGAGGTTGCCGTCGAGGGTGGTGGCCATGTCCACTGGTGGGTGTTCGAACCCACCGCCGCTCACGACGCGGTCGCCGACGCGGTGGGGTTGCGGCCCGGACGGCGGCTTCACCAAATGCGGGTGGAACTTCCGGTCCACCAACCGTTCGAGCTGACAACCCGGCCGTTTCGGCCGGGTGCCGACGAAGACGCATGGCTCGCGGTCAACAACCGGGCGTTCCAATGGCACCCCGAGCAGGGTGGGTGGACCCGCGAGACCATCCTCGCACGCCAAACCGAGGCATGGTTCGACCCGGCTGGGTTCCTCCTGCACGAACGCGACGGACAACTCGCCGGATTCTGCTGGACCAAGGTTCACGCCGACCACGACCCAGTACTCGGCGAGATCTACGTCATTGCCGTCGACCCTGAGTTCCATGGCCTCGGACTCGGTCGGGCTCTCACCCTGGCCGGTCTCGACCACCTCGTCCAACCGACCGCTGACCGACCCGGCGTCGAGGTGGGCATGTTGTACGTCGATGCCGACAACGCCACCGCCATCGGCCTCTACGAATCGATCGGCTTCGACATCCACCGCACCGACCGCGCCTACGTTGGAGACATCGCCGCCCATGCCGCCCATGCCTGACACGTTGCCCCGCTGGGACGTCAGCGACCTGTTCCCCTCGTTGTCCAGCCGCGAGTTCATCGTGGCGATTGAGGGCGTCGAGGCCGAGGTGAGCCGGGCCGAGGCGTTGTTCGACCACCACGACATCCGCGCAGTGCCGGCCCGTACCGCCGACGTCAGTGATGTAACAGCCATCGAAGCGGCCCTCGGTGCGCTGAACCGGGCGATGGAAGAACTTCAGATCCTCGGCGCATTCGTCAACGCCACAGTCACGACCGACTCGACCAACGAGGTTGCCCAGGCCGCACTCGGTCGGCTCACGCAGACCGATTCACGGACCCGACCGTTGCGGGCACGTCTTGCCGATTGGGTCGCCAGCCGCGGGGCCAACGACCTTGCAGCCATCAGCGAGGCGGCCAGCGAACACCTGGGCCCACTCGCCCGACTGTCCGCCCGTGCTCAACATCAGATGTCGGAGTCCGACGAGGGGCTGTACGCCGAACTGACCGTTACCGGTTCAAGTGCGTGGGAGCGGCTGCACGGCGATGTGACCTCGCAGCTTGAAACCGAGGTCACGTTCCCCGACGGCCGGATCGAGCGAATGGCGATGGCGGCCGTACGTGGACTCTCGTCGCATGCCGACGGCGCGGTCCGTCGGGCCGCGTATGTCGCCGAGATGACGGCCTGGCCGCAAATCGCCGTGGTCGCCGCGGCGGCGATGAACGCCATCAAGGGCGAGGCCGTTGCGGTCAACCGCCGGAGGAACTGGACGTCGCCACTTGACGCGTCGTTGTTCGCCAATTCGATCAGCCGGGGCACATTCGAGGCGATGCATCGAGCCGTGCTCGATTCGCTCCCCGACTTTCGGGGATGGATGAACGCCAAGTCTCGACTGCTCGGGAACGATGGCCCGCTGCCGTGGTGGGACATATTCGCGCCGGTACCGGGGGCCGACGGCGACGTCAGCTGGGTCGACGGCCTGGCATCGGTTCGCTCCGCCTTCGCGACCTTCAGCCCGCAGCTCTCGGGACTCGTCGATCGCGCCATCGATGAACGGTGGGTCGATGCCGCTCCCCGACCGGGCAAGGTCGGCGGTGCGTTCTGTATGGAGGTCGCGAACGACCGTTCACTGGTCTTGCTCAACTGGTCGGGCAGCCTGGAGTCGGCGGCGGTGACCGCCCACGAGCTTGGGCACGCTTATCACAACGTGCAACTTGCTCAGCGGACACCGCTGCAGAAGATGCTGCCAATGGCACTCGCCGAGACGGCCAGCATCTTCTGTGAGACATTGGTCCTGGAATCCGGACTCGTCAAATTGAGCGGTATCGAACGACTCGGTCTCCTCGACGCCAACCTGCAGGCGTCAACGATGGTTGTCGTCGACATCCACTCCCGGTTCCTGTTCGAGTCAGAGGTCTTCGAACGCCGTCGCCAGCGCACCCTCGGGGCCAGCGAGATGAACGAGATGATGCGCGCCGCTCAGGCAGAGGCTTACGGCGACGGTCTCGACCAGTCGACCGCCATGCCCTATATGTGGGTGCAAAAGCCGCACTACTACGGCTCGCACTTCTATAACTGGCCCTACACCTACGGCCTGTTGTTCGGCCTGGGCCTGTTCGCCCGGTACCGCGACGATCCTGAACGGTTCCGCTCCGGCTACGACACGATGCTGTCACGAGCAGGAATGGACACCGGCGAGGAACTCGCCCGGGCCTTCGGGTTTGATGTCACCGACCAGGGCTTTTGGGTTGACAGCCTCGACGTGTTGCGCCGCCGAATCGCCGACTACACCGAGTTGGCGCTGGACGTGGCCACATGACCCGAACAACGGCAACCACACGCTACGACCTCGATCGCAGCGAACTGACGACGCTGCTCACGGGCGAGCCCCGCTATCGCGTCGACCAGGTGTGGACCGGGCTGTATGAGCAGTTGATCACGCCTTCCGAGATCACGACCCTGCCCAAGTCCCTCCGGGAGCGGCTCGATCGTGACCTGCCCGAAGCGCTGACCCTCGGCGCCGAGCAGATCAGCGATGACGGCGACACGGTCAAGCTGCTGTGGCGGCTCGATGGCGGCGCGTCGATTGAAACGGTGCTGATGCTCTATCCCGATCGTGCCACGGTGTGCGTGTCGACCCAGGCCGGCTGCGCAATGGCCTGCGGATTCTGCGCCACCGGGCAGGCCGGGTTTACCCGCCATCTGACCACTGGCGAGATCGTCGAGCAGGTCGTCCAGGCGTCCCGACGCGCCCGTGGCGTCGGCCGCCGGGTCAGCAACGTCGTGTTCATGGGCATGGGCGAGCCGCTCGCCAACGAGGTGCCCGTGTGGGGAGCCGTCGAGCGCCTGCACGGCGGCATCGGACTGTCGGCCCGCCACCTGACCATCTCAACGGTCGGGTTGGTCCCGGGTATTCGTCGGCTCGCTGAGCGTCCGCTGCCGGTCAATCTTGCCGTGTCGCTGCACGCGGCCAACGACACTCTGCGCGACGAGCTGGTGCCCATCAACCGGCGGTATCCAATTGACATGCTGATCGACGCGTGCCGCGACTATCTGCTCGCCAAGGGCCGCCGCTTGAGCTTCGAATGGGCGATGATCGACGGGGTCAACGACCGGCTCTCCGACGCAGAGGAGTTGGCCGAGCTGTGCCATCGACTGCCGATCGGGGCGCACGTCAATCTCATCCCGCTCAACCCGACGCCCGGCTGGCCAACCGTCGGGTCGCCGATCAACCGGGTTCGGCGATTTCAGGGGTGGCTGACCGAGATGCGGGTCAACGCGACGGTTCGCCAGAACCGCGGCACCGACATCGATGCGGCGTGCGGCCAACTCGCGGCAGGCCAGCCGGTCACGCTCAACCCGCGTCGGCGGGGCGCCGCTGCGGTCGCCGCGGTCGCCGCGGTCGCGGACGATCAGCCGGGCGACGACCCCAGATAGCGCGGGTTGGCAACGGCAAGCTTGTCGCGTACCGACGCCCACACCAGCTCGCGCACTTCGGGGAGTCGGTCATCGAGATCACCGCCGCGGATCGCTGCGGCCAAATCGGCATCATCGGCCATCCCCAGGACTGCCAGACGGTTGCGATGCGCTCGATCCTGCTCGGCTCCCAACGTCATCTCGCGTTCCACCATCGCCAGGCAGTTGATCGCTACCCGAGCATGGAACTGCAGCCGGCCCGAGGTCTGGGTGAGCACGTCACGTTCCATCCACTCCCGCACCGACTCGATCAGTTGCGTTGCACTTGGCACGTCGTGAGGCAGGTTGTGGGGCAATTGGTCGTCGCGAACGTCATCGTCCATGGAGGTCACCACGCCCCAGCGAGGGCGAGGAAAAGGTCGTGTTCGTTCTCACACACCCGTCGACCGATAGCCGCCAGTTCGTGCGATTTTGCCACCCCCGTGAGGTGGGCCGACGTCTGCATGATGCACATGATCCCCCACTTCAACGTTCCCATCACCTCCCACCACCGCAACGTGTCTCGATCAACGCCCACCCCGCCGGCGGCCACGTAGGCAGCCAGTAGCTCGTCGTATCCTCCGACGCCGGCGACCGGTGGAGCTGCGCCGAAGCGCCACGCCTTCACACAGAGCCAGCCCAGATCTTCGGCCGGGTCGCCAATGTGGGCAAGCTCCCAATCAATCACCGCTCGCAGACCACTAGGACCGACGATCAGGTTCCCGAGTCGAAAGTCGCCGTGCACGATCACCGCGGTCGACGACACCGGACGATGCTCATCCAACCAGCGCAAGACGAGCTCAAACGTTGGGTGTGGTTGGCCAAGCTGATCGAGAATCTCCCGATACCGAGACACCTGATCGACCTCGACCAGACCGATCACCTCGCCAGGGTCGATGGTGTGCAACCGAGCCAGGCTCCGGGCACACTGCCCCACAAGCCGGTGTCGGGCCCCGGCGAAGCCATCGTCACGCAGGATCTTGCGGGCGATCGTCTCACCGTCTAGCGCCTCGAGAATCAGAAACGGCGCACCGAGAATCGACACGTCGGTCGATGCGGCGACCACCTCGGCCACCGCAACCCCGGCGCGATGAGCGGCTCGAACAACGGCGGCCTCGACAGCCATATCCCGCTCGACCGGTTCGCCCTCTGCCGCTGCCGGGGCCGGTCGCTGCCGTTGCACGACCAGGTCGCGACCATCGGCACGGAACCGGAAGGTGTCACGCGAGGCACCGCCCGACAACCGGGTGAGCTCGGTGATTTCGTCGGCCGAGAGGACGGCCCGCAACCCGGCGATCAGATCCTCGGTAGCCATTGCCGAAATGGTGGCAGTTCAGCAGCCTGCGGCTCGTACCGACGGGGTGGGATTGACTGCCGGTCCGCCGCCCGGATGTACTTCGAAGTGCAAATGAGGCGTGCCCCGGGCGTTGCCGGTGTCGCCGACGTAGCCGATCAACTCACCTGCGGACACGCCGCGGCTGTCTCCTACATAGCTATCAAGATGGGCGTAGTAGTACGCGTTGCCGTTATTGCCCGTTAGCCAGACGGCGTTACCGCCGAGGCTGTTGGTGCTGAATCGCACCGACCCGCCAGTCGCCGCATACAACTCGGTGCCGGTGGAGGCAAGCATGTCGACGCCCTGGTGGCGACGACCACCGGACCGGGGGGCACCCCAGGTATCTCCGTATGCCGAGGCGGCGATGGGGCAAACCATGTCGAAGTCGACATATGCACCTCCGGTGTCTCCGCCGCCGCCTTGGCCCGGGTCACCTCCGCCGCCGGTCGTGCCCGCTCCCCCACTCGACGAACCACCCGAGCCGCTGCTCTCACTCGATGAGTCACCCGAGCCGCCCGACGAACTCCCGCCGGCGGGCGAGGTGTCGCTCGACGTTCCGCCCCCTGGCGCCGGGCTCTGCGCTGCGGCGGCGCTGCGGCGCTGCTCCTCGGCCGCCTGATCGGCCGCAGCCTGCTCGGCCGCAGCCTTGGCGAACCGCTCTTGTTTCTCCTGCTCACGGCGGCGTTGCTCGGCCAGTTGCGCCTCGAGGGCACGGCGAACCGCCTCGTCCTTCAAGCGCTTCGACTCGATCTGCTTGCGGCGCTCGACCTCGGCCAGCGCGTTCTCTTCCATCTTCTTGAGCGTCGCCTTGGCCTGTTCGGTTTCCTTCTTGGTGCGCTTGAGCTGAGCTTCCTTCTTGGACAAATCGTTCTGCGCGGCCTCGAATTGGTCGATCGACGTCGCACTGGCGTCGACGGCCAACCGGCTGAGGATGTCGGCCTCGATCCGTTGCGTCGGCCCTTCCAGCCCGATGAACAAGCCTGCTGCACCAACATCGCCACGCAAGTACCGATCGAGCGCGAGGTCTTGCACCCCTGCTCGTAGCCCATCGACCTTGCTGCGCAGCACATCGGCCTCGGCCTGCAGGCGGGCCTCCTCGACACTCAGTTCGTCAAGCTTGGTCTCGGCCTCAACCCAGGCTTGGGCGGCGCGGTTGGCCCGATCGCGAGCGTCTTGAATCTCGCGGGCCGCTTCGGCCGCCGCCTCGTCGCTCGTTTGGGCGCGCGCGCTCGACCCGGGAAGGGCGATGAGCATGGCGAGGGCAACGAGAAGTGTCGTTGCGGAGCGGTAAATCGAGGTGGTCCGCACGGTGTTTGAAATGCTATCTGACGTTGCAGTTCCGTTACGGGCATGCTCGACAAGTACCGTCTCGCTTCCGATGGCGTCCGTTCGACCGCTCCCTGTTCTATCCCTCAACCATGTTCGGGTCGTTCACGACCAGCGGACGCTGCTCGACGACGTCAACTGGACGGTCAAACCCCATCAGCACTGGCTGGTGCTTGGAGCGAACGGGTCGGGCAAGACCACTTTGCTGCGAGTCGCTTCGCTGTACCTCCACCCGTCCTCGGGCCGCGTTCAGGTGCTCGGTGAGACGCTCGGCTCCACTGATGTCCGCCAGCTGCGTCGCCGAATCGGCCTCGCCTCGGCGGCGCTCGGGGGCCAGTTGCGCCCCGAAGTCTCGGTCCTCGACGTGGTGATGACCGCCAAAAATGCCGCCCTCGAACCGTGGTGGCATCAGTACGACGACGCCGACCGGGACCGGGCGCGGCAATGCCTGGAACGATTCAACGTCGCTGGCTATGCGACCCGGGCGCTGGGCACGCTGTCATCGGGGGAGCAGCAGCGGGTGCTACTGGCCCGCACACTGATGACCGACCCCGCAATCGTGCTCCTCGACGAGCCTTCGGCCCGGCTCGATCTCGGCGGCCGTGAACAACTCGTCGGTTCCCTCCAGACCCTGGTCAGCGATATCGCGGCCCCGCCGTTGGTGTTGGTCACCCACCACGTCGACGAGGTGCCGACCGGTATGACCCACGTGATGTTGCTCCGCGTCGGCCTCGTGATCGCGGCGGGACCGATCGACGAAACCCTCAACGCCGACACGCTCAGCGAGTGCTTCGAGATGCCCCTCGTTCTCGAGCGTCGCGACAACGGCCGGCTTAGTGCGTGGGCGCGCTGACCAACGCGACCAGGTTCCGCCTTCCTTCGTCGATCTGATCTGACAGGACCCGTTCGAGTAGCCCTCCGGTCCACAGGGTCCCGCCGTAGTGCAACGACACCGTGAGTCGGGTGCTCAGTGCGTCCTGCGCCGGAACCAGTTCGGCGCCCAGCATCCACGGGGCGTGGTGCCGCTCATCGAGCTCGGTCCGCTCAAATCGAACGCGCACCGGGTGCTCAAGCACGGTGCGTGTCATCCGCAGCCGTTTCGAGCGAGCGAGCGGCCCGACTCGGGCGCGCAGTTCGACCAGCCAGACGCCCTCGATGCGATCGTCAGGTTCCGCGCGATGAACCAGCGGCATCCACTGCGGATATCGGCCGAGATCGTCGACCCAGGCGAACAGTTCCTCGGCCGAGCACGGAGCGACGAGATCGGAGGTCATATTCACCCAGTGAGTATCGCCCGTTGCCCGGTGAGTTTCGCCAAATCGTGATCGTTGGCTCACACTTCGATTACACGGCGCCAGCACCATCAGATCTGCTCATCAACACGTCCCAGGAGGACATCCCATGAAACTGCGTCATCAGATCGCCGGCGGGCTCATCATTGTCAGTTCGCTCGGAGCAGTCGGCACTGCCGGGACGGCCTTTGCCGCCGACGCGCCCGACGGCACAAGCCGCCCCGGCAAGGAATACATCTGCGCCCACCAAGACGAGGCGGCTACCAAACTGCAGACACGGATCGACAGAATCACCGAGGGCATCACCAAGCTCGCCGATCGTCGGGCCGCTGCCGTCGAAGCCGGCAACGACCGCGCCGCCGCTCGCATCGACAAGATGGTCGCTCGCCTCAACACCCGGCTGACCAAGGCGCAGCAGCACCTCGACAATCTGCCGGAGTGGATCGCCGAGAACTGCTGATCTACTGCGCCTGCTCCCCCGCCGACGCGTCGGGACGGCCGCCAGTCCGCTTCGCCCCGAGCGGCCGGCGGCCAAAGGCGCGGGCAAGCAACGGGCTTTCGGCACGGAGCAGTCCGCCGAGGTCATCGGTCTGGTCGAAGTGCGGCGACCAGGCAATCGCCTTTGTCTCATCGGGGTCGAGGTACGGCTCATCGCGATCGCGGTACGGCTCATCGCGATCGCGGTACTGGGCGGACCCGATGGCTGTCGACGCACTCCCGACCACTCGATGGTCGGCAGCCATCGACGGTGGTTCGGCGACGGGAGGCTCATCGAACAACCCGAATGGCAGTTCCCCCGTCAGATCCACCGGCCGCGGCACTCGCCGAGTCCGCGGCACCGGTCGCCTCGGCTCGGGAGCCGAGCTCATTCCTGCGTCAGGTGGCGATCCGAACAGCGTGGCCGCATCACCGCGCCGGTCGTCGAGAGTCCAGCCTCGCGGGGCCGACATCGAGTCACCGTGCCGCCGACAGACCATCCCCGAACGCGCCGTTTCGACCAGCGCCGGGGCGACGCTTTCGAGCCACACGACCGAACGTTCGGAGTCGAAACCGTACGCCACCGCGGCGAGCTCCCGACACCCGGGGCGTTCACAGCGGCGCGACATGCACCGCAAATTAGATCGCCCATCGGCTGGCGTTGGCATTCTTGGGCAAGAACCTCGGCCGACCCGGCGCGGGGAACGAAAAAGGGGCCCCGATGAAACGGGGCCCCTCGTTGCGGTGGGCGATAACAGGCTCGAACTGTTGACCTCTACGGTGTGAACGTAGCGCTCTAGCCGACTGAGCTAATCGCCCCAGCGGCGTCGAAACTCTAGCAGCGACACAACCGCTTACTCCAGCCTTTGCCGATCAGGTCAGCCCTTCACGGACTCAGTGAGATCGCCGGTTGGGTCGAGTGCGATACAGAGGTACTGCCCATCGCCACCGTTCCATGCCGACTTCGACGGATAGATCGGATAGAGCGCCAGATCGCTGCCGTCTGCTGGTTCTCCGACGTAGGCCTCGAACTTCTCGCTACACGCATCGCCTGCGAGTTGTAGCGCCTCGCCATCACCCGGGTACGGCTTGTCGCCGGCTCCGTTGAGTTCCCCGACCCCAACGATCTCGCCTTCGTGGGGCTTGTCGCAATCCTGACCCTTGATCGAAAAGATCAGGCCTTCGCTCTTTGGCACCTCGACGCAGTCACCGACCTTGGTCGACGAGAGCGAGGTGCTGTCGGCAAAGGCGGCAATCGCAATGACGCCGGCGCCCATCAACAGGCCGATGATGCCGGTGACTAAACCAGCGGTGGCCTGCCCTTTCCCGCCGAGTTGCCCGCCTGAGGCCTTGATCTTTTTGCGGGCACGCAACCCGAAGATGATCGCCAGAATCGACAGAATCAATATCGGGCACAACACCAACCCAATGATGCCAAGCACCATCGCGGCGGTCGATCCGCCGGCCTTGGCAACCGCCATCGTCGGCCCGCCCGGCATCGGAGCGCCCGGGGTGAAGACTTGGCCGCCGCCCGGCATCCCATAGCCCACCGGCGGTGGCGGACTCACCGGAGGAGGTGGGGGCGGCGTTGGAGTGCTCTGCTGCGTGGGGTTCGGCGTCGGCGATGGCGTCGGGTTCGGGCCCTGCCCGGAGGGTGGCTCCGACGATGGCATCGGAAACGAGGGGGGCGGAGGCACAGAGCTCATAGCCACACGTTAGGCGGTTGTGAAACGGCGATCAGGCACCAACGTTATCGACGCAGACGTTTCCAAGTCCCTGCTGGTCGCGGTGGGTCTGAGTGTCAATCGGACATGATGTGTCGAACGGGACCAACAACCGAACCACCCCGTCATGAACACCGCCGCAATCGACCTCAACCGCGTCGAGATTGTCGCGGATTTCGACACACGATCCGACCTCGATCCTCCAGTCGGCAGTCGGTGCATCCCCGCCACTCTGCGACCCGAAGATCACGATGAACGCGCAGGCCGCCACGAAACACAGCACGACTGGCATCACCGGGAATCGACCACTGCGCGAATGTTCCGGCCGAGGTGCCACTGGATACATCTCGTCATCTTGAACCCGATCGACACGGGGCCCAGCCGCCACCGTGCGCAGCGACGCGTCGTACACCGCCCGCCGGGCCGGGTCGGACAGCACCCGCCACGCCTCGTTCAGGCCCGCCATCGACGACGCCGATGCTTCGCCGGCGGCATCGGGATGGGTGGTTCGGGCCAACCGTCGATACGCCGCGCGAATCTGCTCGTGATCGGCAGCGGGCACAACCCCGAGGATGTCGTAGTGCGTGGCGATCTCTTGAGGCTACGACTCCGACCCCGCGACCGAACCACCGGATCGCCAATATTCACCGTTGGCCCGATCGAGAAAGCCGTGGTCAACGAGATATCGCCGCCATGCGGCGGTGTCGGCGTGATGCTTGCCGAGGATCAGATTGACCATCGCCTCGCTGTAGCGACGACCCAGCTCAAAGTCCTGGGCGAGCCAATCAAGGAGCACCAAGCGCTTTGCCTGCGCGGTGGGGATCTGAACAATTCGACCGTCAACGACAAACGTACGCATCACTTTGGCGGCCTCTGCGCTCAGGCCGTCGTACTCATCGGCAACGGTCACGATGCTGGCGCGGGCGGCGCGCGCTGCCGCTTGAAAGACCGCTCCGACCACGTGCAGCCCGCCTTCGCTTCCGGCGACGACCAGTTGTCCGTCGACCAGCCGACCTAGTGCTTTGGCGGCGGCCGGGCTGCTGAGCCCCGTCGTCGCCACGACATCATCGAGGGTGCCCGATCCGAGGACCAACGCAGCAAACACCAACCGGCGATCGCCGTCAGCCAGGAGTCCGACCAATCCGGCCGCATCGGGTCGTGGATCATCCCCGCCGCCGGTGCTGCCGTGACCCATCGCGATCAGTACCCGAGATCGGGGTCGATCAGGCCGACCAGCGCCCCGCCGTGGGCGAAACGCTGGACATTGAGAGTGATCCGTTCGGCGAGGAGCGGGTCACCCATCGCATCGGTGGTGGCCACGTGAGGGGTGATCAGGCAGTTTTCTAGCTGCCACAGTGGATGACCCGACGGCAGCGGTTCCGGATCAGTGACGTCGAGACCGGCTCCGGCGATCAAGCCCTGAGACAGTGCCCTCACCAGATCGTCGGTGACGACATGCTTGCCGCGGGCGACGTTGACCAACCAGGCGTGCTGTTCCATCATCGACAGTTCGTTGTAGCCAATGAGGCCCTCGGTCTCGGGGGTGAGTGGCAACGCAAGCACAACGAGATCGGCTCCGGGAAGCGCATCAACGTACTGGTCGGCCTCGAGCACTTCGTCGGCGCCGTCCATTTCTTGCAGCCGATTGCGCACGACAGTGACGTGGCAATCGAACGGACGCAGCAGCCGCAGGAGCGATTCGGTGATCCCTCCCCCACCAAGAATCGTGACCCGGCTACCAATCAGGTTCGTCCCTTGCTGGGCTGACCAGGCGGAGCGCCGGGCATATGCGCCGAGACCTCGCATACCAGCCAACGCCAAGGTCAACGCCAGTTCGGCAACCGGCTCCGCATAGACGCCCTTGCCGCACGTCCAGACCATGTCGTGTTCGACAAGGTGGACGAATGGCTCGACACCCGCAAATGGAAGCTGGACCCATCGAAGGTCGGGGGCCTGCTGGATCGCCTCGTCGAGGGCATTCGGATCGCGTGGGTCGGCCCACATGAGGCCTTCAGCATCCTCGACATCGACCAGTTGACCTCCACCGGCCACCACTGCATCGGCCATCCAACGGCCTTGACCGACGGGCCCGATTGCGATTCGGGGAGCGTTGCTCGCACGCATGACTCCTGAAGGGTAGTTCGTGGTAGTCACCTCGATCATGGTCGGATTACCTTGGCCCGCCCTGCTGGCTTGCAGCGACCGCTCGCAGCGACCATGATCGGCGCGCCCTGTCGTTTGGTCAAGCCCGCCCATCCGACGAGTCGAGGAGGATCTCTGTGGCTCGTGAGCAGCACCTCGACGATATCGATCGAGCCATCATCGAACGCCTTCAACGCGACGGACGGCTTCCGTATACACGCTTGGGAGCTGCCGTTGGACTGTCGGAGGCCGCGGTCCGGCAGCGGGTGCAACGGCTGATCGACAACGGCACGATGCAAATTGTCGCGGTCACCAACCCGATGCAGCTCGGGATGCGACGAATGGCGATGATCGGTGTGCGGACCGAGGGCGAAACCACTGCGATTGCCGAGCGGCTTGAGGCGTTTCCCGACATCGACTACCTCGTGATTACCGCTGGCAGCTTTGACTTCATTTGTGAGGTAGTCGCCAGTGATGATGCCGCCCTGCTCGATCTGACCAATCGAATCCGCAGCGTTCCAGGCGTGCGGTCGACCGAGACATTCATCTATCTGGAACTGGCCAAGCAAACCTACGCCTGGGGCGCGCATTAGCTCGCGGGGTCAGCCGATCACGCTGCGCAGCACGACCTTGGACTCGGTGCGAGCGGCGCCTGCGTGCATCTTCAGCCAACGGATGAACGAGTCGAGCCCTTCGGGACCGTCGCAATCAACGACGAGGGAGTAGTCGGCCGCGCCAGTCACAAAGGCGGCAAAGGCGATCTCGGGCCGGTCGGCCAGCCGAGCCTCGAACTCCTCGGGAGCCATTGTCGGCGGAAGGCTGATGTCGATCACTGCCCGCACATCACGGCCGAGACTTGCCGGATCTACCTGGGCTGTATACCGTCGAATCACGCCACGCTCTTCGAGTCGTCGAACGCGGTCGGCCACCGAGGTCGCCGACAGATGCACTTTGACCCCCAATTCTCGCCAGCTCATTCGAGCATCGGTCCGCAAGATTTCGATGATTCGCAGGTCAATTCGATCCAAGTCACTCGAAAGCTGTGCCACATCCCCAGAATGCCATGGAACTCCCTGCCACCCGCATCCACGTCAAGCGCAGGATGTGGATCATGACGAGTTCCGTGCGTACCACCGTTGGGGTCCCCAAAGAGATCAAGACCGCCGAGCATCGGGTGGCGATGACTCCCGATGGCATTCGTGAGATGGAGCGCCTTGGCATCGAGGTCTTCGTCGAAACCGGGGCCGGAGAGGGTGCGTCGATCAGCGATGCCGACTATGTAGCGGCCGGAGCGACGATCGTTCCAACCGCCGCAGATGCCTGGGGGCAGTCAATGGTCGTCAAGGTCAAAGAGCCCAAGGCCGAGGAGTTCGGCTTCCTGCGCCCCGACCTCACGTTGTTCACCTATCTGCATCTGGCGGCGTACCCGGAGGTCGCCAAGGCCTTGCTCAGCGCAGGCACGACGGCGATCGCCTATGAGACCGTGCAGTTGGAGTCGGGCGCGCTCCCATTGCTCGCGCCGATGAGCGAGGTTGCCGGACGGTTGGCCCCCCAGATGGGAGCCCACTACCTGGAGCGTCATAACGGGGGACGCGGCGTGCTGATGGGTGGGGCGCCGGGAGTTCGGCCCGCCAAGGTCGTCGTGCTCGGGGCGGGCAACGTCGGCTGGAACGCGGCATGGATCGCGGCGGGCATGGAGGCCGAGGTGGTCCTGCTCGACAAGAACCTCGATCGGCTGCGTTGGGTCGACCAGATCCACAAGGGCCGAATCATGACCCTCGCCTCGAATCGCGGTGCCGTCGAGCGCTCGGTCCTCGATGCCGACCTCGTCATCGGCGCCGTCCTGGTTGCGGGCGGACGCGCCCCGGTCGTCGTGAGCGACGACATGGTGCGGGCAATGAAGCCGCGCGCCGTCATTGTCGACGTCGCCATCGACCAGGGTGGTTGCATCGAGACGATCCACGAGACGACCCACACCGAGCCGGTCTATGAAATGCATGGTGTCGTGCACTACGCCGTGGGCAACATGCCCGGCGCGGTGCCGCATACGTCGACGTACGCCCTGACCAACGCAACGTTGCCGTACCAGATCGAGGTTGCCGCCCACGGGGCTGCAGGCGCGGCCCGGCGAGACTCGGCGCTTGCGTACGGCATCAACACCGTTGCCGGACACGTCACGAACGGACCGGTCGCCGAGTTTCTCGGGGTCGACGCGATCGACCCGATGACCGCCCTCGGTGGTTGACGGGCCGTCGCGCCATTGCCGAAATTCAGCCCCCGGATCGAAGTCGTTCCAACTCGGCGAGGGCGTCGGCTAGCGCCTGAGCGTTCCGGTCCGCGCGCTGCGACTCCTCATCCGCGCGGCGCGACTCTTCTTGGCCGTGCATCATCTCGACCATCAGGCGATCTCGGACACCGCGGGCCACCTCGTAAGGGTTGTCGCCGAAGCTCACGGCCTGGCCGCCCGGGCAACACATGAACAACGTGCCGTCTGCTTGGCGGCCGATCATCATGTTCATCGCAGTACTGAAAGTTCCGACGGCGTCATGGAACGCCAGGACGTTGTCGTTGAATGTGGCTCGGAGGAACCTTTCGTTCTCGGGTTCGAGCACGTAGAACTCGGCAACGCCCAAACTGAGTAGGTGCTGGGCTCGACGGTTGATGACCGCGTCGGTATTCGACCTCGAACGGATCTCGATACACACCGACGGAACCGGGTCGCTGTCCTTCGGGGCGTACGACCGGAACTCGCGGCCGCGCAGACCCGGGATGACCATGACGTCGGGGGCGACCCGTGACAGATTCTCACCCGGGTTGTACAGCACGTTGCCGGTGACCAGGTCGTTCGTGTGGTGTAGGGCCGACTCGATCGCGCCACAGAGGAGCTGGCCGCAGCGCGAATGCAGCGTCGATTCCATTATCGGCACGTCGGGATTGTCGTCGAGATAGGTGTAATCGCGCAGTGGTGACTGCAAGTCCATAGACACAAGGGTACCCCTCCAGAAAGAGATGATCGAGACAGCGGGGAAGCCACGACCATCATGTCCAACGGGTGTGTCGCAGTTTCCGCTGGACACTCGTTGACGAGGCCGTCGTAGGCTTCGACCATGGCGACCCCCGTTGATCAGCTGACTCTGCCGACCGTGTTGATCGACGCCCTCGACCGGTCCGAGCGCGAGGCGGTGATGGCCACCGCCCGCCAGGAGAGTTGGTTGGCCAAGAGCCTGTTCGGATACACGGTCTATGACTACGACGATGTGGTCGCCATCCTGCGCGACAAGCGCTGGCACTCGGCCGCCAGCGTGATCGTGGAGATGTCGGGCATCACCGATCCCGCGTTCACCGAGAACCGTCGCGAGTCGATTCTGTCGGCCGAAGGTGACGTCCATACCCGGCTCCGGCGGCTTGTGGCGCCGGCGTTCTCGCCGCGAGCCGCCGATCGGCTCCGGCCCTACATGCGCGACGTCATCAATGGTCTCGTCGACCAGATTGCGACCAGCGGTCGCACTGAGTTCGTGGCCGACGTGTGCGATCCATATCCGATTCCGATCATTTGCGAGCTCTTGGGCGCGCCAAAGGAGGACTGGCGGCTGTTTTCACGATGGGCCGGGGACTTGCTACGCATCTTCAACTTCAATCTGCAAGAGGACTACCCGATCATCCAGCAGGCGTCGGACGAGCTCGACGCATACACGTCCCAGATGATCGCCCGTCGCCGCAGCCAGCCCGCCGACGATCTGCTCACCGACCTGATCGCCGCGGAACAGGCCGGCGACAAGCTCAGCGAAGTGGAACTGTTGACGATGGTCAACGCCGTCATCGTGGGGGGAACCGACACCACGCGCAACCAACTGGCCTGCTCAATCGCAGTATTCAGCGAACATCCCGAGCAGTGGGCGATGTTGCGGGACCGCCCCGAGCTTGCACCACGCGCCGCCGAGGAAACCATGCGCTACCTCGGAGCAATCCGCGGGACAGGTCGCTTCGCCTCCGAAGACATCGTGTACCGCGACGTGCTCTTCCCGAAGGGGACGATGATCTCGCCATCACTGGCCGCGGCAAATCGAGATCCGGCCGCGTGGCCCGAGCCAGCCAGGTTCGACATCACTCGCGAGCCGACCGGGCAGCCCCAGTTGACCTTCGGCTCGGGCATTCATTACTGCCTGGGCGCGTCGCTGGCCCGAGCCGAGTTACAAGAAGCCCTACCGATCCTTGCCGAACGAATGCCGAATCTCGCGGTTGACGGCGAGATCACGTGGAAGCCGACTGGGTTCGGAATCTGGGGTCCGGAGCGGCTGCCGCTGACCTTCGGCACTTCGGAGTAGGTTGGGATTGACCCTCGGGTCAATCCCAAAGATGACGACCGAAACCAGCTCTCCGCCCCTCCCGCACCGGTTCACCCCGGGTTCGGCGCGCGCCGCGTTCTCATATCCGTCGTTCCGCCGATTATGGACGGGGAGTTTCCTCTCCAATGTCGGTACCTGGATGCAGAACATGGCGTTGCCCGCCTACATCGCCAAGCGAACCGGATCATTCGGGCAGGTGGGCGTCATGATCTTCGCCCAACTCGGGCCAATGCTCATTCTCGCCATTCCGGCGGGAGTACTTGCCGCTCGTGCCAGCCGACAGCGAATTCTGATCGCCAGCAACGCGGCGCAAATGGTCGGCTCGGTGATCCTCGCCGCGCTGGTCGCTCGTGACGCCGCGATCCCCACTCTGTTCGTCGCCAACCTGGGCATCGGGATCGCCGCTGCTCTGAGCGCGCCCGCCTACCAGACGACCCTGCCCACGTTGATCGATCGTCGCGACCTGGCCGGGGCAATCTCGCTGAACTCCACCCAACTCAACGGATCGCGCGTGATCGGCCCGGTCATCGCCGCGCTGCTCACCGCCGTGGGAGTATCGATCGCTCAGCTGTTCCTGTTCAACGCAGTCACGTATCTGTTCGTCATCTGGGCCCTGGCTGCCACGCACTTCCCACCGATCGCCAACCGCAGCACCGACAAGGGATGGCGGCAGCTGACGACCGGGCTGCACATCGCCCGCGAGCGTTGGGTACTCGGGCGACTACTGATCTCCATGACCACCTTGTCGATGTTCACCTTGGTCTTCGTCGGTCAGTTCGCCCCGATCACAGCAACCATCTTCGGCATCGACTCGCTCTCGGCGACGTACAAGTGGCTGTATGCCACCTGGGGATTCGGGGCCTGCTTGGGGGCGATTTCGGCTGGCACCGTGCTGACCCGAATCGACAAGGCCCGGTTGATCCGTCCGTCCACGATCGGCTTGGGACTTTCGCTCGCCGTGTTCGCCTCGATCTCGTCCCCGGTCGCCGCGTTCCCTGCTGGCTTCGTACTGGGGGTGTTCTACTTCCTGATGGCTACGGCGATGACCACCGTCTTCCAACAGTCGATGGCCGACCACGAGCGGGCGTACGTGATGCCGCTGTGGTTCATGTCGTTCGGCGGCACCGTGACGATCGGCAACCTGGCGTTCGGACCGGTGATGGACCACATCGGACCCCGACCGGTCATGCTCGGCGGGGCAGTCGTTGCCCTGATGGTGGCCGCCTGGACCGACTTTGCCTGCGTCCCAAGCCCCGCCCTGCCCGGCTAGCTACACCGCTACTGCTGGCGTGCCCCGAGAGCGACCAGCAGTCGCTCGGCGAGCTTCTCCAGACCTGCCGATCGGCTTGCCTTGACCAAGATGGCCGTACCTGGCCCGACCGCTCCGAGTGCCGCGATGGGGTCGCTGACTGGCTCAGGACCGTATAGATCGGTTCCAACCGGGATCAGCTCGATGCCCAAATCCCGGGCGTAGTCCGCGATCTCGGGGTGAGCGGCGCCGGGGTCGGCGAGCTCGGCCATCCGTCCGACCATCGCCACCTTGCGATCACCGGCCAGTTGCGCCAACGTGTCGAGCGCGGCGCGCATCGACGCCGGGTTGGCGTTGTAGGCATCGTTGATGACGATCGCGCCGGCCACGGTGCGATGGAGCTCCATTCGCCATGGCGAGATTCCTGCTCCAGCGAGGCCCGCGGCTACCGCGTCGAGTGGCACGCCGAGCACCAGGCCACACGCGGCGGCGGCCGCCGCGTTGATTGCCATATGCGCGCCGGGAACGGCCAACGCCACCTCGACGCGACCCCAGTCGCTGACCAGATTGAACCGGGCCCGCGCCAGGTCGTCGAGCGTCAGCTGCTCCACCCGCACGTCGCCGGCCAGTCCGAAGGTCACGACGCGACCGGCGCATCTGGCCGACATCGCGGCGACCAACGGTTGGTCGGCGTTCAAGATGCCAACGCCGCTGGACGGAAGGGCGTCGATCAACTCGGCCTTGGCCCGGGCTACCCCTTCGATGTTCCCGACCCGCTCGGTGTGGGCCGCGGCCACGCTGGTGACAAGGCCAATCGTTGGTCGGGCGACCTCGCACAGCTTGGCGATCTCACCGAAGCCGCGCATGCCCATTTCAAGGACCAGTACCTCGGTCTCGTCGGGAGCGTTGAGCATCGTGTGCGGCAGGCCCTGATCGTTGTTGTACGACCGCAACGCCGCGTGAGTCCGCCATCGCCTGGCAAGCACGGCCGCCGTGAGATCTTTCACGCTGGTCTTGCCGACGGAGCCGGTGATGGCCACGACCCGATCGCCGAATCGACCCCGCGCCCAGGCGGCCAGGTCGAGAAACGCCCGCGACGTGTCGTCTACGACGATTGTCGCAACGCCATCGGCTGCGCCGGCCGCGCTCAACACCCCGGCCGCTCCCCTCGCCACCGCCGCGGGAATGAACGAGTGCCCATCGCGGTCGGCGACTATCGGCACGAACAGCGCGCCCGGCACGAGCACCCGGGAGTCGAACTCGGCGCCGTCGATCGGCACGTCGTCACCGATCAGCTGCCCGCCGGTCGCCGCCGCCACGTCACTCGCCAGATATCTCACGTACGCGACGGTACCCGGCGACTGTCACCCCCGGACCGATACCCCGTCGGCGATGCACCCAGCCGCTACCGTCGATGACGTGCCTGCTGAACGGATCAACCTTGTTGTCATCTTCGGGGGGCAATCTGCTGAACACGATGTTTCGTGTGTCACGGCTGCTCACGTGTTACGGGCGGCCGACCCCGCCAAGTACTCGATCACTGCCGTCGGCATCGGGCGCGATGGCCAGTGGCAGTTGGCGGCCGAGGCAATGGCGGCCCTCGCATCCGGGCCCGATGCGATCGGCCCGAGGCTGGAGCCCGTCGGGCCCGCCACGTCCGCGTCTCCAATCCTCGCCGAGGCGATGCAACCTGGTTCGACGACGGTCGTTCTCCCGCTACTCCATGGTCCGATGGGCGAGGACGGCACGATCCAGGGGATGTTGGAGCTGGCGAACGTGCCGTATGTCGGCTCGGGAGTGCTCGGCTCGGCGTTGTGCATGGACAAGGCGATGGCCAAGCAGGTATTGGCGGCCAATGGCATCCCTCAGGCCCGCTTCCGGGCGTTCCGCGAGTCCGACCTGTCCCCTGCGCTGGTCACCGATCTGGCCGATGACCTGGGCATCCCATGCTTCGTCAAGCCGGCCAACATGGGTTCGTCGGTCGGGGTCAGCAAGGCCAAGTCGGTCGAAGAACTGCGTGACGCCATCGAGATTGCGTTGTCGTACGACGAGTGGATCGTCGTCGAAGAGGCGATCTTTGGCCGTGAGATCGAGGTCGCCGTGCTCGGCAACCTTGATCCCCGGGCCTCGATTGCCGGAGAAGTAGTTCCGGGCAAGGAGTTCTACGACTACGAGGACAAGTACGTCGACGACGGCGCCCAACTCCTGATTCCTGCCCCGTTGGGCGACTCGGAGATGACCGAGGTCCGCGACCTGGCCGTTCGCATCTTTTTGGCCCTGCGCTGCGATGGCATGGCCCGGGTCGACTTCTTCTACGAGCCGGATGGCCGGGGATTTCTGATCAATGAGGTGAACACCATCCCGGGGTTCACGCCAATCTCGATGTACCCAAAGCTCTGGCTGGCGAGTGGAGTGACCTACTCCGAGTTGATCGACGAGTTGGTTGGGCTGGCGATCGATCGTCACGCTCGCCAGCGCCGCAACACCAAACGCTGACGTCGTCAGTCGCGCCGACTACGCCAGTCGCCTGAGTCGCGAGAGTCGACACCGTGTCGAACTGCCAGCGGACCGAGGACGGTCAGGAAAACCAAAATCATCAGTGCGTTCATGTGGATCACCTTTCTGGATCGTTGCTACTCTGAGTATGCGCCAATTCGATCAATAAGGGAAATAGGTAAATGTGAGCAAGTCGATCACACAAACCGATCCACTCCTCGGAGTCGAGATCCGCCATCTCGTCGCCCTGTCGACCATCGCCCGTACCGGGTCGTTCTCCGGCGCCGCCCGAGAACTGGGCTACGCCCAGAGTGCGATCTCCCAACAGATCGCCACCTTGGAGCGCGCCGCCGGGCATCGTCTGCTCGAACGGCCGGGCGGGCCGCGGCCCGTCACCCTCACCGAGGCCGGCGCGCTCGTCCTCCACCACGCCGACACGATCACCGCTCGGCTGGGTGCCGTTCGAGCGGACCTCGATGGTCTCGCGGCCGGTGAAGCCGGGCGGCTGCGCGTGGGCGTCTTTCAGTCGGCCAGTGCCCGCATCCTGCCGGCCGTGCTCCCCCGGTTTCGCGAGGAGTGGCCGAAGATCGACATCTCGCTGCACAACGTCATCGAGCTTGCCGATCTGGAGCGGTCCGTGATGGCCGGCGAACTCGACATCGCCTTTTGCGAGCTCGATTGGATCGGCCCCGATCTCGACTCGGTCGAGTTGCTCGTCGATCCCTACGTTGCGCTGTGCTCGCGCGATCACCCGCTCGCGCACCGTCAACAGGTGTCGTGGACGGACTTCGCCGGACTCGATCGCGTCTCGAACTCCGGGCGTGACTCCTGCTCACAGATCGTGTGCAGAGCGCTGGGTGAGGCCGGAGTGACGACCAACATCGTCTTCGAGACCGACGACAACCTCACCCTGCAACGGCTCGTCGGCGTCGGGCTCGGCATCGGCGTGATGCCATCGTTAGCCGTCGAGTCGACGATCGATGACAACACCGTCACCCTGCCCTTGGGCCTCGACTCACGGCTGGAACGGCACATCGGGCTCGTCTGGCACCGCGACCGCTACCGATCGCCGTCAGCCAAGGCGTTCATCGCCATCGCCAAGCAGGTGGTCGGCCGCAGCTTCTCGGGTTGACGACGCCGTCAGACCGTTGCCTCGTCCACAACAACCTGGCTCACGACAACCGGCACTGCGAGCGCGGCGCGCAGGAACGAGACGAGTTCGGCTCGTAGCCGACGCAGGTTGGCCACCCCCGGGTCCCAACCGATCGCCCGCAGAGCTACTGCGTCAGTTGCGACCCCAACGACGGTCGCATAGGCCAACGCGACCGTGATCCGGGCGTCAGCGCGCCGCAGCCGTCCGGCGGTCATTTCGGCATCGAGGTAGGCCACGGCGCGTTCGATGTGCGGCCGCAACACGTCGGCCAGCCGTTGTGAACCCGCCGATTCGGAACGGTTGAGGTCACGCACGAGCCCGAGCAACGCCGGACGGCGAATCGCCGGACGGAAGACCGCCCGCACCACCGCCTCGATCCGTTCGAAGCCTTCGCCGGCCCGGCGAGTGGCCGCCTCGATGGCGATGACCAACTCGGCCGCGCTGCGGGTGACGACCTCCATGACCAGGTCGTCCTTCGATGCGAACCAATACAGCACGGTTTGCTTCCGCACGCCGACAACGACCGCGATGTCATCGAGCGAGGCTCCATCGACGCCG
>JANNNL010000563.1:0-6309 GCA_031398525.1 Actinomycetes bacterium
GCGCTCAGCCGGCGCAGCGGATGAATCGGTGATGGACCGAACGTCAACGGGTAGCGGGGGAAGTCGTCAAGGCTGGGCATCGCTCCAGGGTAGACAGCGGGTGAGGTCAGGCTTGGTAACCGTCGATGATGCCGGTCAACCCGCTCGGCGTGTGGGCTCCCATCGCCAGCGTTTCGAGGATGCCGGTGCCGACTTCGACCTCACCCGTCGGATGGGTGAACGTCGCCCGGCTGAGGGTTTGCACGTGGATATGCGACGGATTGAGCGGATCGGCGACGGGCAGGGCCAGGCGAGCCCCGGACACATCGGATTCGCCCCGCCAACTGCCGTGATTCCACTGGGGGTGCCCGTAGCCGATGCCGATCATCTGGAAGTGGAGGATCGGCTGCAGCTTGATCGTGCCGACCTGGTCGTCCCAGTCGTGGAAGATGAGTTCGAACGCCTCGGCATGTCGGGTTCCCGGTTGCCACGAAACGTTGTAGTCGGCGTGACGCAGGAAGTGCGCCGGCCCGGCGTCGCCGTCGCGCCAGTGGTTCTCCGATGCGGGAATCATCGCCGCAACCTCGTGCCAGCGGCGACCGTCGGAGTAGTCGTTGACGTCGAAGTGGGTGGCGAAGGACGGGAAGTTGAGCGGAGCCCACAGCCAGAAGAACTGTGGGGCCGATACAGGCGGAGGCCCGACCACCCGCTCGCCGCAGGGCCGGATACCCCACGAACGATCTCGTGAACCGACAACCTCGGTGGGGGAGACGTCGATCCGTTCACCGTCGAGCTCGACCCAGCCCTCCCACGCCCCCATCTGCGTGAGCCGGGTGTAGTCGAAGACGACCTTGGTGCCGACTCGCTGCAAGAAGTGCGGTTCCTCCAATGCCTCGGTGCGGGCCCGGAACGTCAACTCGGCCCGTAACCCCTGCTCCGGGGCATCAACCAGCAGCTGCGCCACCCGCAACGGTTCGATGATCCGCACCTCGATCGGCCCGACGACGTTGGCCTGCCGCCGGTCGAGCGGAGCTCGGCCCGACGAATAGACACTGACCTGCTCCCCGCCGCGAATGACGCAGAACGACGCGTCGTGCACCGACCGGTTGGGATACAACCCCATCGCGGCGGCGAAGTACAGCGACCCGGACGCGGTGTATCCGTTGAAGAAGTAGCGGTCGTAGTGATTCAGGTCGGCCGAGCCGGTGTGGGTGATCGGCTGGCTGGTCTGATGGATCGGATAGTCATCGAACGACGTGAGCACGGAACCGACCGTAGCCGTAGCCTGAACTGTCGTGCGGCTCCCATCACTGACCCCGGCTCGCTATCGGATGCTGACGTTCGCTGCGCTCGTACTGTTGTTCGCGATTGTGGTCACCGGGGCGCTGGTTCGCCTGACGGAGTCGGGTCTCGGCTGCACCGACTGGCCCGAGTGCAACTCGAAAACCTTCGTCGATGTGTCGTCGAAACATGCGGCGATCGAGCAGATCAACCGGTTGTTCACCGGAGCGGTCGGCGTCGGGGTCATGGCCGCCGTGCTTGGTTCACTCATCCGTGCCCCTCGCCGTCGCGACCTGACCTGGCTCTCGCTGGGGCTCGTCGCTGGGGTGATGGGCCAAGCGATTCTGGGAGCCTTCGTCGTCTGGTCGCATCTCAACCCGGTGCTGGTCCAGGGACATTTCCTGCTGTCGATGGTGCTGATGGCCAACGCCTTGGTGCTCCATCGCTGGGCGGCCCGCGACGATGACTTGACGTCGACCGGTCGGTGGACGTTGCCCGTCGTAGGGCTCGCCGTCGTCGGTGCGATTGCGGTGGTCACCGGCACCGTCGTGACCGGGGCAGGCCCTCATGGGGGGAGCGTCGACGGCGAACCGATCGAGCGCTTGTCGATTGGCACCCTGACGGCAGTACGCGTCCACTCCGGCACCGTCTTCGCCACCGTCGGGCTCACACTGTGGCTCGCCCACCGAGCCCGACGGTCAAACGACAAGTCCACCGAACGGGCCCTGGAGTTGCTGATCCTCGCGGCCATCGCCCAGGGGACGGTCGGCTATATCCAGTACTTCTCCGACTTGCCGATCGTGCTGGTCGCGATCCACGTGGCTGGGGCAACGGCGGTATGGCTGGCGATCGTCAACGTCGTGCTCGTTGCCCGCCGGTCGAGCGTTACTTCTTCTCGATGGACTTCGGGTCGTTCTTGAGCCGCCAACCACCAGCGTCAGACTTCTCGATGACCAGGCCGCCGTCGGTGATCAGCGATGAGATCGAGATGAGGGCTTTGAGCGCCGCATCGTTGAGCGGGGTGGGCTTGGGAGGCTTGACCTTGTTGTCTCGCGCATAGTCGAGCCATTCGAGAAATCGCAACGGCTTGGGCACGTCGACGAGATCCCGGAATTTCGACGCCTCGTTGGCCGACTCGATTGTGATCGTGCCGTAGTCGAGGAACTGGCCGAGAATGCCGACGGTGTCGTTGACGTCGGTGATTGCCAACAGGCCAATCGACGAGGCCGATCGATTGACAATGCCTTGCATCTGGATGACACGGTCCGGCGTGACGATGTAGCGAGTGAAGGTGCGAAGCCAGAGTCGCACTTCAAGGACGAGCAACATGACTCCGCCGACCACCAGCAGCACGCCGGCGAAGAATCGGCCGAACGGATTTCGGATGAACCCCAGCGTGACCAACGTAACCAGCCCGATGCTGCCGAGGATGGCGGGGATCAGCCAGTTCCTCGCCAGATAGGCGGCCATCGATGGTGCCGACCAATTGACCAAGGCGATGGAGCTGATACCGGCTTTCGCCTCCTCGTAGAGCCTCAGCTCATCGGAGTCGAAGTGTGACTTCATGACCGTTTCGGGCCGCGCAAGGATAGGTAGCCGTTCGTCGGGCATGGGCGATCAGTCGGTGAGACCCTTGACGAACGATGCGAGCTTCTCGACGAGGGCTGCGAAAAAGTTGCCGACTGCGCCGAGGAAGTGCCCGGCGGCATGGGCCGATTCTTCCGGTGACCGCCAGATAGACACGACGATGAACGCAATCACCAGGTATAACAGTACTTTTTTGATGGTGTCCGAAGACTTCAAGGCGGACCTCCGAACGCGTCACGACCAGCGAGACTCCGCCCGACGAACTACATGCTAGTCATTTGCGCTGACCTGCGCAATGATCCCCCCGAGCCGGGCGCAGGTGGCGACGAACTCGGTCATCGTGTCGGCGAGGATTTCAGCCACGGGGCGCACCGATTCGATGCGTCCGGCCACCTGGCCACCAAGCGCCAGCGCGGCCTCCATATCTCCGCCGAAGTACAGGTCCATCGCCTTTCCGAACTCGGACATATCGACGTGGTCCTGATGTTCGAGCCGCATCGAACGCTCGGTGCGCAAGGCCCGCAGACCGGGACGCGAGAACCGGTTGAGAAACACGGTATCGGTCTCCGCGGCGTTGACGATCGCCTGCTTCCAGTTGTCGTGGATCGGAGACTCGGCGGCCGACACCATCCGGGTGCCCATCTGCACGCCCTCGGCGCCCAGCGCAAAGGCGGCAGCCATCGACACACCGTCGGTGATGCCACCTGCGGCAATGATCGGCACGTCGACCTTCGAACACACCAGCGGCAACAACACCATCGTTGCGACGTCGCGAGGGTTCTTGAACCCGCCGCCCTCGCCACCCTCGACGACCAACCCGTCGACCCCGGCTGCGAGGGCCTTGAGCGCAGCGCCGAGCGTCGGTACGACATGAAACACCGTGAGCCCGGCGGCCTTGAGCTGCGCGGTGTACTTGGTTGGGTCGCCCGCCGAAGTCGTGACGAAGCGAACGCCCTGGTCAACCACGAAATCCACGATCGCCGGATCGCGGACGAACAACTGGGCGATGTTCACGCCGAACGGCCGGTCGGTGAGGTCGGCCATCTTGAGGATCTCGCCGCGCACGGCATCGAGATCGCCCGAGGACGTCTCGATAATGCCGAGCCCGCCGGCGTTCGACACGGCGGAGGCCAACTGCGCCCGAGCGATCCACCCCATCGGGGCCTGGACGATTGGATGTTGGATCCCGAGCATCGTCGTGATCCGGTTGCTGATAACAGGTATGGGGTCGCTGCTCACAGGGTGCGACGGTAGGCGAACTGCGGCCCTGAGCACGGGCCGTGGCAGCATCGCAGAGTGGGAAGGAAGCCGCCTGCAGGAACTCCGGCACTGCTGACGTTGCAGCGCGCCGGCGTCGCCTTCGAGGTCCATGAGTTCGATGCCGACCCGACCGAACGGCACTACGGGCTGGCCGCCGCCGAGGCGATAGGAGCCGACGCGGCCCGGGTGTTCAAAACCCTCATCGCCATGGTCGACGGCCGCGCCCACTGCGCGATCGTCCCGGTCGATCGGCAGTTGGCGCTCAAGGCTTTGGCCGTTGCGGTCGGCGGTAAACGGGCCGAGATGGGCGAGCCGGCGAATGCCGAGCGGATGACGGGCTACGTCGTCGGCGGGATCAGCCCGTTTGGTCAGAAGAAACTGCTGCCGACGGTGATCGACTCGTCGATCGCTGGTTTCGCCACCATCTACGTCAGCGGTGGCCGACGGGGCCTCGATATCGAACTCGAACCGACGGTCCTCGTCGAGCTGCTGGCCGCCATCGTGGCCCCGATCGGCACAGCCTGAGTCGGCCCGCGGTGCACCGGCTCGTTACCCTTCGGCGATGGATATTCGTCTGGATGGCAAGGTCGCATTGGTTACGGGAGCCTCCCGCGGCATCGGCAAGGCAATTGCCGCCACGTTGGCCGCATCGGGCGCCAAGGTGATGATCGTGTCGCGCAAAATCGACGCGCTCGAAGCCGCTCGCGCCGAGATGGATGGCGACGTTGAGGTGTACGCCGCCAACACCGGCGACAACGCCCAGGGCAGGGCCTGCATCGAGGCGACGCTTGAGCGGTTCGGTGCACTGGACATCCTGATCAACAACGCGGCGACCAACCCGTACTACGGGCCGACGCTCGGCGTCGACGAGTCGCGGTACGACAAGACCTTCCAGGTCAACCTGCGCGGACCGCTCTTCTGGACCCAGGCCGCCCACGAGTTGGCGTTTCAGGCCAAGCCGGGCGTGATCATCAACGTTGCTTCGGTCGGAGGATTGCGGACCGACGCTGGGGGACTGGGTGTCTACAACCTGACCAAGGCCGCGCTCATTCACCTCACGCGGCAGTTGGCCTGCGAGATCGGTCCCAACCGGGTAGTCGGGATTGCTCCGGGCCTGGTCGAGACGGACTTCGCCGCCGTGTTAGTCCAAAACTTCGGCGAGCGGTTGGCCGCCCAGATGCCGCTCAAGCGTCTTGGTGAGCCGCAGGACATCGCCAACCTCGCCGTGTTCCTCGCGTCGGATGCCGCGAGTTGGATCACCGGCGACACCTACGTCATCGACGGCGGCGCCGGCGTCCGGGGCGTCTAGCCAACGGAGCGGTCGGCGCGCGTCGACGCCGACAGACTGCGGTTAGCCCAGGCGGGCAAATGCCCCTGGCAGGTCGGGATAGCGCTTGGTGCGCGCCCCGCCGTCGACGGAGTAGACGCTGCCGGAGACGAATGTTGATTCGTCGGAGGCGAGGAACAACGCCACGCTGGCGACGTCGTCGGGCTGGGCGAACCGGCCGACGGTGGTGTTCTCGACGAACTCCTCGACGACGCCCGGGACCATGAACATGCCGGCGGTCGCGTTCGTCTCGATCAGCCCCGGGGCAATCGCATTCACGCGGATCTGGCGATGGCCGAGCTCCATCGCGGCGACCTGGGTGAGCATCGTGACCCCGGCTTTGGCCGTGCAGTACGCCGACATGCCCGCCGAGGGCTGGATGGCGTTGAGAGATGCGATAGCGATCACCGACCCGCCGTCGCGCATCACCCGTCCGGCGTGTTTGAACGTCAGGAAAACTCCGGTGAGGCAGAGGTCGATGATGCCTCGCCAGTCCTCGAGGGTCTGGTCGATGATCGGCGCGTAGTGGCCGCGTCCGGCGTTGGCGACGGCAATGTCGAGCCCGCCGAACCGGCTGACCGCCAGCGCGGACAGGGCCTCCAGATCGGACTCGACGGTGACATCACAGACCTGTGTCGCGCAGCGTTCGCCCAGCTCAGCGGCAAGGTCCGTCAGCCCGGCCTCGTTGATATCCCCCGCGACGATGAGTGCTCCCTCGGCGGCGTACCGGCGGGCAATGCCCAACCCGATCCCCGATGCGGCACCGGTAACGAGTGCGACTTTGCCCTGCAGACGATCTCCCATATCCCGGGAAACCTAGTGGACGAGCGCCGACAGATCACCCCTGCGGAGCTTGCCGAGCGTGGTGCGCGGCA
>JANNNL010000564.1:0-5515 GCA_031398525.1 Actinomycetes bacterium
GCCCGGGGTGAGCGCCACGTTTTCGAAGTAGGTGTTGAATTTCTGAACATCGTTGAAGCAGCCATTGGTAGCCCCGGACGAATTGCGCGGGTCCTTGGTTCTCGAGGTCGATACCGGCCCGGTCAGCTCCCAGCGGGCGACCGCGCACCGTTCTGCCTCGGGGGCGCCGAACGCCCAGGTTCCGCTGTCGTCGGGGTTCTTCCAGACATTGATCTGGCCGACCCGGGGAGGCTTGGCGGGGGCGGTCGTGGTCGGCGCGGGTTGGATGGTCGCTACGGGCTGGGTCGTCGGGGCCGGTTGCGTCGTGGGCGCGGGCTGGGTCGGCGGCGGCACCGTAGTCGTTGACGGCATATCGACCGGCGTTGATGGGATCGGTGGGACAGGAGCGGCCGCCGCGGTGGTCTGTGGAGTGGTGTCGATCGGAATGGTCGGGGGCGTTGCCGTGGTGGAGGGGGGCACGTCGACCCGGACTGGCGTCGAACTCGGCGGAGCGGTGACCGGGGGGACCGCCGCCGCGACGGTGGTCGGCAGAGTGGTTGGCGGGGCCACGGGAATCGTTTCGCGCTGCGCAGTGGTGAGAGTTTCGGCCTCGGCCACCGTCACCGCGCCTTGGTCGCCGGGCTGGCTGCCCGACTGGCTGTCGCTCGTGGTGCCGGGTGACGGCGTCGGGGTCGCCGCGTCGAAGGTCGCCGTTGGTGCGGGTGACGTCGCCGATGGCGGTCCGTTTACCGAGACGCCAGGAGCCGCCGCGGCCCGCCCGGCCGGGGACCGTTGCCCAGCTCCGGCACCGATCCCGGCCCCGACGATGAGCAGAGCGGCGGCCGAGGAGATCGCCAGGATCGCGTGGCGGGAGCGCGATCGAGCGGTCGTGCGAGCATTCGGCTGCCCGATGCGGGCCCGGTCGCGGCGTCTGGACGATGAGGCCGCCGCGACTCCGACGCCGGTGGTGACGATCGGAATGAAGCCGTGGCGTGACTCGACGACCCGCAGTTCGCTGATCAGCTCCTCGGCCGATTCATAACGATCGAGCGGGTCGGGTGCCGCCGCCGCGTCGATGATGTTGCATAGCCCGGCATCGAGACCGTGACCGTAGATGTCGATCGCGTGGGACTCGGTGCGAGATGGGCTGCGCCCCAGCGCGACGGCCGCAAGTGTGGCCCCGACCCCGCTGATGTCGGACCGAACCGTGGGTTCACCCCCGGCGACGATCTCTGGGGCGTCGTATCGTTCATCACGGGGCGTGTCGGGCGTCAGCGCGAGTAACGTCACCCGGCCATCGAGGTCGATGTCGACAACCACCGGCGATACGCCACCATGGACTTCGCCGCGGCGGTGAATCTCGGCCAGTTGGCTGGCGAGATGTAGACCGATGAGCAGGGTGCGTTCCAGATCGAGCGCAGCCTCGGGTGTCGGGCTGGGTAATGGGGGATTCGTCAAATCAGGCACCAGGTCCTCGCGTTGCCCATCGCTACCACGCATGCTTTCTGTTTGCAGTCTATATAACTACACTGCGTCGCAAGTGCCGTTTTTCGTCATGCGGTAGCGGGGGTGGGGTCGGGCGTCGCGCCGCTTGATGAGACCACTAGATTCGGCCGTGATGGCTACGACTCCTGCGCCGATTCGACTTGACGATTTGGCGAGGCCGACGTTCTCGCCCGAAATCGCCGAGATGCGGGCGATGGGTGCCGCTCTGGCCGAGTATCTCCCGCTCGATGCGACCGCGATCCTGTCGCAAGCGGGTACCGAGCTCGCGGCCACCGACCTGGGCGCCGACTTCGACACCGACAACGTCGGCCCCGATGGCTTTCGCGAACCGCTGGACGTCTTGCTCGACGGTCTTCGCGGCGACGCCGGGCTGTCGGGGTTTGGTCATGTCAGCGCCCATACGCTGCTGGTGCAACTGGCCAAGAACCGCATCTTGCTTGCCAATCTGCTGGCCCGGCATCCCGAGATTCTCGACATCCCGATCGAGCGGCCGATCGTCATCGTCGGCCAACCCCGCACGGGCACCACCCACCTTCACAATCTGCTGGCCGCCGATCGGGGGCTGCGCAGCCTGCCGTACTGGGAGAGTCTGCAACCGGTCCCGTGGCCGTCGGAAATGGGTACCGAACCCGATCCGCGCCTCGCGCGGTGTGAGTTCGGCGTCGGGTTCGTCAACGCGGCGATGCCCGAATTCCGCCGGATGCATGAGATGACCGTCGATCACGTCCACGAGGAAATCCAGCTGCTGGCGATGGACTACTCGACGATGTTGTTCGAGTCGATGGTACCGATGCCGTCGGTGCGCGACTGGTACCTCGACCACGATCAGACCCCACACTACGCATATATGAAGACGGTGCTGCAGGCCATGACGTTCCTGCGGGGCGGCTCACGGTGGCTGCTCAAGTCGCCACAGCATCTCGAACAACTCCCCGCGCTGAACGCAGTGTTTCCCGACGCGACGGTGTTGACGACTCATCGCGACCCGGTGCCGGTGACGATCTCGGCATGCACCATGCTCAGCTACACCCAACGGATGTCGCGAGACGAGGTCGATCTGGTCGGCATGGGTAGGTATTGGATCGACCGGAACCTGACAATGCTGCGCGCATATCAGCGCGACCGATCGTTGCTTCCCTCGGATCGAGCGCTCGATATCCGCTTTCACGAGTTCATGACCGACGACCTGGGCACCCTTGAGCAGATCTACGAACTCGCTGGTCAACCGTACGATCAGGCCGCCCGAAATGCGCATCGAACCTACCTGGCGAGTCATCAACGCGACCGGTTCGGCAAGGTGATCTATGAGCCTGAGCAGTTCGGGCTCGACCTCGCGGGGTTGCGGCGAGAGTTCGCCGACTACACCGCTCAGTTCGGCGTCGCCGAGGAATGGTCGGCGCCGTAGGGACCGCCCGACAACCGAGCTCGGTACCGACCGGTATCGATACGGTCACAGGTATGCATCTGGCCGAACTACAAGACGTAATCGAACGCACCTATGGAGATCGCGACCGGGCGCGGGGAATTCCGTCGACGGTCGCGTGGCTGGCCGAGGAGATCGGCGAGTTGGCTCAAGCGGTCCGCAAAGGCACCCGCGAGCAGCGAACCTCCGAGTTTGCCGACGTCCTCGCCTGGGTGGCGACCCTCGCCAATCAGGTCGGTATCAGCCTGTCGGATGCCATTGCGGTGTACGCCGCCGGCTGTCCGAAGTGTCATGCCCTGCCCTGCGCCTGCCCGTAGCGGGCGGGCGGCAGCGGCGGTCGGGAGCCGGGCTGTCACCCGTTGAGCAGGAGCCAGTCGGTTGCTTCGGTCAACTCCACCACGAGGTGCGGGCTGAGCTGTTGGCCAAGGTCATGCAGCGTGCACAGGCTGTCGGCCGCCCACCAGCGGGGACATGACTCGACTGCGGCCTGATCGGTGATGATCGGATCGTTCTGCGAATGCCAGACGTGCATGGCTGGGCCACCAACGTCTTCAAGGTCGAGGATCGCGCCGGCGACGACCTGCAGCGTGGCGATGCCGGTGAGGTCCTGCACGGCATCCGACAACGCCGATCCGCCCGAGGAATAGCCAAGCAGGTGGGTGATGCAGCCGCGGCTCAGGGCCCCACGAACCTGTGGTTTCAGGTCCGCGGCCGCCAGATCATGGGCCTGCTTCATCTCGGTGGGGATCGGTTGATAGACCGACGTTCGCGGGTACCACGTGCCCCATACCTTCTCTGAGTATTGGCTCGAGACCCGGTAGTCGGCGTTGACGACCTGCCAACCGGCGAGGGTCAAACGAGTGGCCCACTGGATCATGTCGGTCGAGGACCCACCGGTGTACCCGCCGCCGTGGGCGAGGAAGACGACACGACACTTCGTCGGGGAGGCAGTGCCGGTGAACACGCCGCTGACATCGGCGATGAGGTGCTCGCCCGCCGACGAGTAGAGCTGAGCTCCCTCGCTCGACAGGTTGATCACGGCCGCGTTGGCGATGACCTTGCCTGCGGCAGATGTGTTCAGGGCGCTGGTGTTCGGGAGAGGACTGAATGCGGGGCGAGTCGTGACGTAGCCGGCCGCGGCCGCGTCGACCGAGGTGATGTTGGCCCACGCGGCGATACCCGTACCGACGAACAGTCGCACTGAGCCCTCGGCGCTGACCGGTCGGCTGGAGACACGCGTGTCAAGGGCCCGCCACGGCGACGATGGAACGAACAGCCCGTCGTCTGCGGGCGCCGAGTCGGCCCCGGTAAAGTAGCCGGTCACGTCGACGAGTACGTGGGCACCGGCGGACGAGAAGATCGAAATCGAGGCCATGCCGTCGACGACCGAGACGGGGACGATCGCCAGGTGGGCGCGGGTTTGGTTGCGGGCGTCGAGGTTGCCATTGCTCGCGTTGGGTTGCGGCCCTCCTGCCCAGATGGTGAAGTACCCGGGGCCGGTGGGGTCGAGATAGGTGAAGTTGGCAACGACCGCAGTCGCTCCCGGGGCCACCGTTGGCGCCGGGAACCGTACGACGCGGCTCTCGCCGGCGCGGAATGGCCCTCCCTCGTTGCGGGTGTCGAGGGCGCGGACTCCGGCAACGGCGACGTACCGCCCACTGGCGGCGGGGGCCGCCATCGGCAGGAAGACCCCACTGATGTCGACCGCGACCTTCGCCCCGGGAACGGAACTGAAGATGTTGATCGCGCCGTTGGCGCCAAGTTGGACGACCGAGGTATTGGCGATCGTCGAGCCTCGCTCGAAGTTGAGGTTCGACACGTCAGGTCGGTTGGAGCCATTCGGATACGCCGTGAGATAGCCCGCGGCGGAGGCATCGACGACGGTGAGCGTCACGACCGCCGCCGCGGCCTGCCGCGGTACGCCCTCGCGTCCGTTGATCACCACGCGGATGGTTGATGCGTCGGGCCGCCCGTAGCCGATCCCCGAGCGCGTGTCGGCCAGACGCAAAGGCGACACCGGACTGAACGTCGTCGTGACCGGCACGGCGGCGGCCCCGGCCGTTCCCGGCTCGAAGCCGGCGGTGACGATCGACGTCGCCGCCGAGGCGACGAGTATCGCGAGCCACTTCACGACAGACCGGGCCTTTCCTCGTCGATTCGTCACTCCGCATCACCCTCAATCATCGAAAACTGACGACCAGCGGTCGTTTGTTCACGATGGGTAGAACTTCTCGACGTCAGTCTGGTGCTACGACGTTTGGCTCGCCACCCAGGTTCCCGACTTTGCCAAAGAATCTGGCAAAAGGATCATCAGGTGGCCGAACGTCACATGGCACTATCGGCGGCGACGGAGGATCTCCTCGGCGATTTGGATCGCGTTCAATGCGGCACCCTTGCGGAGATTGTCGTTGCTGAGGAACAACGCCAGACCTCGATTGTCGTCGACGGACGTGTCTTGGCGAATGCGACCCACGAAGCTCGGGTCCTGCCCGGCGGCCTGCAAGGGGGTGGGTACATCGACCAGTTCGACGCCGGGGGCCGACGACAGCAGTTCACGGGCCCGCGCCGCGGTGATCGGCCGGGTGAACTCGGCGTTGATCGACAGCG
>JANNNL010000574.1:0-7727 GCA_031398525.1 Actinomycetes bacterium
GTCGGATGCTGCGCGAAGAGGTCACCGAGGAAGAGATCAGCCAGATCGTGTCGCGTTGGACGGGTATTCCTGTCAGCCGGCTCGTGGAAGGCGAACGGCACAAGCTCTTACACCTTGACGAGGTCCTCCATGAGCGGGTGATCGGTCAAGACGAAGCGGTGCAGTTGGTTGCCGACGCCGTGATCCGGGCGAGAGCCGGCGTGAAAGATCCCCGGCGCCCGATCGGAAGTTTCCTGTTCCTCGGACCGACTGGCGTTGGCAAGACGGAGTTGGCCAAGACGCTGGCCGGCGCCCTCTTCGACAGCGAGGACAACATCATCCGCGTCGACATGAGCGAGTATCAGGAGCGCCACACGGTCAGCCGCTTGATCGGAGCTCCGCCTGGGTATGTCGGCTATGACGAAGGCGGCCAACTCACCGAAGCCGTACGGCGCAAGCCGTACTCGGTGGTCCTCTTCGACGAGATCGAGAAGGCCCACGGTGATGTGTTCAACACATTGCTCCAGCTGCTTGATGACGGTCGACTCACCGACGGTCAGGGGCGAACCGTCAACTTCCGCAACACGGTCGTGATCATGACCTCGAACATCGGGAGTCATCATCTGCTCGAGGGGATCTCCGGGGATGGTGAGATCAAAGACGACGCGCGCAATGCGGTGATGGCTGACCTTCGTCGGCACTTCCGACCTGAGTTTCTCAACCGGCTCGATGACATCGTGTTGTTCAAGCCACTGCTATTGGCCGAGATCGAAAAGATCGTCGACATCCTCGTCGACCAACTCCGCCATCGACTGGCAGACCGCGAACTCAAGCTTGAGCTCACCCCGTCGGCCCGTCATCACATCGCCGAACAGGGATTCGACCCGGTCTACGGCGCTCGCCCGCTTCGCCGCTTCCTGCAACACGAGGTGGAAACCCGTATCGGACGCTCGCTCCTTGCCGGCAATGTCGAGGACGGATCGACGATCACCGTTGCCGAGATCGGTGGCGAACTGGTCGTCACCTGGGCGGATCCAACGTCTGCGGCCACGAATTCTGCCGACCCGACAGAAGGAGTTCCTACATGAAACCACTACGTGTCATTTTTGCTTGTCCTGGGATCGATCATCGCGATGATCGGATTCGGACTGCTGGCTGCGGGGGCCAGTCTCGGTTCCGTGTTCGTTGTTCGAGGCATACGTGCGGGCCATCGGCCGGATGGGCGGTGACGTTGGGCTCGGGTAGTCGTCGGCCACGTTCGGCATCGTGCGACCCCACGAGGTGACCGCCGGGGAACAACCGGCGCCGGCGGCAGCGGATGGAGATGTCATCGAGAGACAAGGCGGGAAACCTGGCAAGTCCGGATATCGAAAGACCGCCATCGTGGTCGGCGCGCTGTTCATCGCGGCAGACGTCGCAGGCGTCCTGAGCTACCGCGTGCTCGCAATGGGTTTCTTGCTTGCCGCGATCCCGTCGCTCATGTTGCCCGAGGCAGAGCGGCGGGCGCGGGTTTCAAAGGTCCGCACGCGCAGGGTCTTTGGGCCCTGCTGGCCTGCCGTTCGTGTAGTGGACAATGACCTCGCGATCAGATCCGAGACGATCGCATGGAGGACTTTGTCATGAAACGCCGCACACTCGATCTTGCTTTCAGCATCGGAGGGGTCATCTTCAGCGCGCTGCTGCTCGTCGTCGGTCTGATTCTCACTGACCAGAAGGATTTCGCCGATTCATACGTTCGTGAGCAACTGGGTGAGCAGGAGATCACATTCAAGCCAGCCGAAGAACTGGCTTCCGATGCCGACTTCCAAGCCACCCTTTTGGAGGCCCTTGGCACCCCGGGCGCAGTCGATGCATTCGTGGCCGACAAAAATCTGACCTCGGAGGCGTCCTCGAAATGCCTGAACAAGTACGCAGGCCAGCAGATGGTCACCGGTAAACAAGCGGAATGCTATGCCGAGGACTTCATCCGACTGCATGCCCTTGAGTCGAGCATCATCGACGGCAAGAGTTACACCTACGCCACGATCGGGCCGGTCGTGAGTGCAGCCCGCAAGGCGGTCACCGAGGCCAAGGACGCGGGCAAGCCCCAGGCGGATATCGATGCGCTGCAGACCAAAGCCGATGCGCTGCAGACCAAACGAATCGACACGCTGCTCAGAGCAGAGACCCTGCGCGGGCTGCTGCTGACATCGTTCGGGTTCAGCGTCTTCGGTGAACGGGCCGGGCAGGCCGCCACCGTCAGCTACGTCGCAGCGATTGTGATGTTGCTCTTGTCCGTGGCCGGTTTCGTCCACGCCTTTGCCTCCAAGAAGGCCGACAGGGTCATGTTGAAGGTCGAGTAGAGAGTAGAGCGGGAACTGCCGACCGGGCACGTGGCCACTCGCACTCCGCTTGATGCCCGGATCGACTCGGTGATGAGCATGAACGTGGTCGCGGTCGAAGCCGACTCCGATGTTCGCGACGCCGTGCGAGCGTTCAGCCAACATGCGATACGGCGGCTCCCGGTCATCGACGGTGACGAAACCGTCGCTCCGACGGTGCTCATCCGCACGCGTCCCGGCAACAGCATCAGCCGCTCATCGGGGCCGTCGTCGTTCCAGATCGACGAGATCGATCTGGCTGCTCGCAGGGCGGTCAGCGTGCTAGTCCGTGGTCGACTGGTCAAAGCCGCCCGATGGACGGGCCTACCCGACACGTATCCGTGGGTCACCGGCGAACGTGATGACTGGCTGGCACTGGAGATCGAGACCATCGCCGGACGGCGGTTTGTCGGTCGGTCCGAGGGTGCCGGTGATACGGCGTTTGACATCCTTGATGTCGCAGCGCCCTGGTGCCTTCGGCCATCACGTGGATGCGAGGGAGGTCCAACTCGTGCAGCAGGGTCCGATGGTGGAGCGGACTCTAGCGGCGGGTTAGGGAGGCGAGGATCGCCTGGGCGGCGTGCAGCCGGTTCTCTGCCTGATCGACCACCAGCGAATTCGGTCCGTCGATCACGCCGACTGGACTTCGTCGCCTCGATGGGCAGGAAGGCAGTGCAGAAACGCGGCGTGCTTAGCGGCGGGCCGGACCAGATCGGACAGCCTCGTGCGGTCGCAGATCGGCGACTCCTCGTCGGAGAACGATGAACTCCCCGACACCGCCGATAGTCCCGAGATCGGGGAGTTTTCGGCACCGCCGCAGCGGGCGCTCGTCGGCGCGGTCATTCGGCGCGGTCATTCGGCGTGGTCATTCGGTGGCGTCGAAGACGACGGTGACGTTGACCTGCAACTGATGACTGCCCGGGTTGAGCGGGTATCCGCCGGACATGTCGCCTTGACCGAAGGGGTACGCCCCGACGGTCTCGTCAATCGACACGATGGCCCCCAGTGTCCACCCGGCGGCTGCGGCGAACTGCCCGGCCTGCTCACGAGCGTGGGCGACTGCGTCGGCACGAGCGGTCGCCAACAGGGCGTCGCGGTCGCGGATCGACCAGCTCAGCCCTTGCACCCGTAGGGCGTCGCCAACGGTGAACGCGGCACCGTCGATCAGCGTTGAGGCCTTGTCGAGGTCATCGGCTTGTACGTTGACCGTGACGCCGGCGACGTATCCGACAATCGCCGGCGTTGCCCCGCCGGGTAGGTACTCGCCATAGGTCGGATAGGCCGTCAAGTTCGTCGTCTGCAGGTTCTCTTCGGGAATGCCGCTCTCGCGCAGGAACGCGATCAGGTCGTTCGATTTCTCGGACAGCGTCTTGAGAACCTCGGCCGTGGTCGGTGCGACGGTCTCGACGCCGATCGCTACTGTGACGGAGTCGGGGACGCCCCGGGCTTCGCCGACCGCGGCAACGGTCACCCGATGACTCGCCGCGACGTCGCCTGGCGCCACCGAACTCGGTGGTGCCTGGTTGGGTGCTGCCGAAGTGGGCGGGGTGGTCGTCGCCGCTCCGTTCGTAGCTGTCTGAGGTGTCCTGACGGCCGCGACGCTGGTCTGAGTGGCGGTGGTGTTCTTGCTCGCACAACCGACGAGGCTGAACCCAACGGCACAACAGGCCGCTGTGAACCTTCGAGGGGTGCTTCGACTCGACGACATGGTGGACGTCCTCTCTCACTCTGCACGTGACGACGGCACTCGGTCGTCACGTTCAGATTCACGACTGCGACCGGCGCGATCCAGGGGCGAACGGCCTCACCGCCGCGTCGTTCGGATTGATTGTGACGATCGATTGAGGGACCAAAGACCCTGTTGGCGGCCCGCGCCCGCACGCACCATGCGCCGATCCCGGTCGCTCACAGCCGGGATGGGGTTGGGGGACCTGCCGGTCACGGCACCGGCCTGGCGCGCCAGCCGACGAAGCGCTCCTGAATGATCCGGCGACCGGTCACTTCCGTCAGGGCGATCCGAACCCAGCCAGGGCGGAGCTCCAGGCCCCATGGCCGCAGCCGGGTCTCGTCCAGTAGCCGAGCCGCGGTCGGATCGTCCAGTCCCTCGGCGATTCCTCGGGCCATCACGCTCCAGCCGGCGTGATAGCCGGGGTCGACGGCGTCAATCTCGAAGGCGACCTCAATACCGCGAACCGCACGGTCGAAGGCGCTGCCGTATGCCGTGCGGACCAACACCGCGCCCACCACGTAGACGTACTGCACCGGTAGCACCATCGGGTGGCCGTCGTGAACGAACCCGACGCGACCGATCGTTCGAGTCGCCAACAACCGAAGGCACTCATCGCGCGGGAGGTCCTCAACGAGCGTGATCTGTTCGAAGCTGTTCGGTGAGATGTCTTCCACGATCATCATTGACGCCACGTTGTCTCGGGCGCGGCCAGAGGCCGATGGACTCCGTGACGGGCCAGCTGGTCGCATGTGATCCCGGATCCGAGATGGCTTTCGGCCCTACCGTTCGGTGAACCGGCGACGAACGTCGGGTCCATGTGCCCGTGTCCTCAACGTCGTCGGCGCCTCGATCGACGGACGCGTCGAGACGCTGCTCTCGATGACCTCACGCCGGTGTGGGGCGTGTTTCGGTCCGAAACCCATGATGCGGTGCGATTCCCACCAATCGATCCCGAGGCGATCGATCTACTCAACCTGGCGATCAGCAGCGCCTGGCGGGCCGGTGCTGGAGTGCATCTCACCGTGCCGGGCCGGCTTCCCTCTGGAGTGTCGGTCGCAGCGATCTACCGCTACTGACCACGTTCGGCCCAGGGCCACTGTCAGGTCTTTGGTCCCTAGCAGGGAACCGTCGGGCGTGGTCAGGTGGTGGGAGCATGGACGCAATGACCACTCCCGAGCCCATCACCGTCTTCTTGCTCGACGATCACGAGGTCGTTCGTCGAGGTGTCCGCGACTTGATCGAGGCCGGAGGGAACATCCAGGTCATCGGCGAAGCTGCAACCGCTGAAGAAGCGCTCCGGCGAATCCCGGCGCTGCGGCCGCAGGTTGCCGTGCTCGACGTCCGGTTGCCCGACGGTAACGGCGTTGAGGTGTGTCGCGAAATCCGTAGCTCCCACCCCGAAATCGCATGTCTGATGCTTACCTCGTACTCCGACGACGAAGCGCTCTTCGACGCGATCATGGCTGGTGCCGCCGGGTACGTCCTGAAACAGATCCGGGGCAACGACCTCGTCGCCGCGATCCAGCAGGTCTCCACCGGGTCTTCGTTGCTCGACCCGGCCGTCACCGGGCGCGTGCTCTCGCGTCTACGTAACCCACCCCAGGAAGACGAACGTCTCAGCCGACTCACCGACCAGGAACGCCGCATCCTTGCCCTGATCGCCGAAGGAATGACCAACCGACAGATCGCCACCGACATGCACCTGGCTGAGAAAACCGTCAAGAACTACGTGTCGAACCTGTTGATGAAGCTCGGAATGGAACGCCGTACCGAGGCCGCGGTGTTCGCCACCCGGCTCGCCGACGACCGCCGTCATCGCAGCGACACCGGCAGCTGACCTAGGCGGTTATCCAGCGCCGGTACGCCGGCTTTGGGACTATTGACCCAGGGCTCTGGTGACACCCAGCCCTGTCCGACATACCGGCTGGTTGTTCATGCTGAATCCGGCGACCGGAACCCGATCCGATCTGCGCCCGCACCATCGGGTGGACACTCTGGAGGCAACCATGTTCAAACGAGTACTCGTCGGTATCGATCACGTCGACGCGACCCGTACCCCGTTGTGGGAGATTGTCGGCCGGTTGTCGGCCGAGGGCGGAGCACAGCTCGTCCTCGTTCATGTCACCGAGGTCCACCCGTCTCGCTTCGGACTGCTCCACGAAGGTCACGCCGAGGTCGAAGCAACCCTCGCCGAAGCCCGCCGGGCCGTGCAGGCCTGCGGCGGATCCGTCGAGAACGCCGTCGAGGCCAGCATCGGTCTGGAGTCCCCCGCCCAGGTCCTGGTCGACACCGCCCGAGCCGAGCATTGCGACCTGATCGTCCTGGGAACCCACGCCCACGGCGCCTGGTCCGGAGCTCTCCTCGGTAGCGTCAGCCAACGCGTCGCCGGTCACGCCACCTGCCCTGTCCTGCTCGTCCCCTGCGGCGACTAGCCGCACATTACGACGCTGCAACCCCCGTTGAAGCCCGAGGGGGCGACCGATCTGCGGCCCGAGACCCGGTCGGACCGCCAGCTGCTCGATACCCGAATCTCGAAGCGATTCGCGATACCGAGTCGTCGAAACGGATCTCCCGGGAAACAACCCCGGCGATTATCATCGCTGGCAGCGGCATGGCGACCGGGGGGCGAGTCCTTCACCATCTCGCCCGTTGCCTCCCCGACCACCAACCCACGGTGAGCGACTCAGCCTCAAGCTCACCTGGCCATCCTGACGATCGGCACCGCGGGACCAAAGTCCCGGACGCCCACCGGCCGACGGCCCTGCCTACCGTGTCCCCAGACCCGGATGATGTTGGTATGACAAATCCCCGAGTGGTGACGGTTGGCATTGACGGATCCGAGACCAGTGCGGTCGCCCTCGCCTGGGCGGCCCGCGAAGCCTCTCGGCGGAGCGCACAGTTGCGAGTGATCCACGCCTACACAATTCCGGTCTACGGCGGTGACTTCGGTGCGGTGATGGCCTTCCCGTCGGTCGACTTGGAAGAATTTCAGACGTCACACCAGAAGATCGCCGCCGACCAACTCGAACCGATCCGGGCGACCTACCCCAACCTGACCATCGAAACCGTCGTCCACAGCGGCCCGCCGATCACCGCGATCGTCGACGGGGCAAAGGATGCTGAGATGGTCGTCGTCGGCACCCACGGTGCCGGTTCATTGGCCGCGCTGATCATCGGCTCGGTCGCCCGAGGGGTCGCCCATCGGGCCCCGTGCCCCGCCGTGCTCGTGCCCAACATGCCACTGAAAGCCACCATCGAAAGGATCGTCGTCGGCGCCGACGGATCACCGGCGGCCGAGGCCGCGATGGACTGGGCCGACAACGAATCCCGACTGTGGGATGCCGAACTGACCGTCGCCCACGCCTGCTACTACCCGTATCACGCCGGGCACGTCACGACCGGAGACGGCGCCGCGCTCATGGAGGTCGACGCGATGATGCTGCTGTCCAAGGCCGGCCACCGCATCGATGCCGACCGGGGAGGCCGCAACGAGGTCCGCACGATCCTGCTTCCCGGAGCGCCGGCAACCGCACTTGTCGAAGCCTCGGCCGACAGCGATCTGCTCGTCGTCGGCTCCCGCGGCCGTGGTGGATTGAAAGCTGCGTTGCTCGGATCGACCAGTAACCAGGCCATCCACCATGCCCGCTGCCCCATCGCCG
>JANNNL010000605.1:0-1504 GCA_031398525.1 Actinomycetes bacterium
GCTGGCCGCCGTGTTCGTAGGAGAAGCTCGGCGAGAACCAGCCGCCTTCCTTGGCGGCGGCCCAGATCTTGTGCATGGCGTCGGGGGCTTTGGCCCACGGTCCACGGCCCAATCGCTCAGCTGCCGGCGGCGCACATCTGCGGCGACGCATACGCTGCGTGCGAAGGGGCCGACGCTGTCGTCGTGCTCACCGAGTGGGACGAGTTCCGCTGGGTCGAAGTCGACAAAGTTGCCGACTCCGTGAACGCCAAGGCCGTCGTCGACGCCCGCAACCTGCTCGACGCCAACTCCTACCGTCAGGCCGGATTCACCTACGTCGGCGTCGGGCGCTAGGCGGGGTCGATTCTGGAGACCGAGCCCTTGAGGGAGACGATGTAGATCTCGCCGGTGGCGTCCTCACCGAATGAGGCCAGGTCGCCGACCTTGCCGAGTTCGAACACCTCGGCTATCTCCCCGGCCGGGCTGGGAGCGGCGGCCCAGATCTTGCCGGAGCAGTAGTCGCCGAACACATAGGCACCAACCAACTCGGGGATCGCCGAGCCGCGGTAGACGTAGCCGCCGGTCACCGAACAACCATCGTCACCGTGGGCGAACTCCCACACCGGAGGCGTGTGGCCGGCTTCGGGTTGGTCGTCGTTGAACCGGTGATTGCCTTCGAACGCGCTCCAGCCGTAGTTCACTCCTCGACCACCGCCCTCTGCGGCGAGAGCGACGTCGATCTCCTCCCACTCGCCTTGGCCGACGTCGCCGATCCACAGATCGCCGGTTGCCCGGTCGAACGAGTAGCGCCACGGGTTGCGCAGACCGATCGACCAGATCTCGGGGCGAGCATCGTCGACACCGACGTACGGGTTGTCGGCGGGAACGGAATAGGGCGTTCCATCAGCGCTTTCGCGCGGGTCGATCCGCAGCATCTTACCCAACAACGACGTCAGGTCGAGCGCTCGACGCTCTGGATCATCAGCCGACCCTCCGTCGCCCAGACCGACATAGAGCATTCCGTCGGGACCGAAAACCAGGTTGCCGCCGTTGTGGTTGCCATAGGGCTGATCGACCGCAAGCACCTCACGGCGACTGTCTGCGTCGATCGCCCCGTTGGCATCAACCGTGAATTCGTCGACGTGGGTGTCGCCGTCCTCGTCGGTGTAGTTGAGATACAGGTGGCTCGCATCGGGGGCAAACGCCAGACCAAGCACGCCTTGCTCGCCGCCGGCCGAGGTCAACTCGCTCACGTCCAAGGCGACCTCGTCACCCTCGGTCAGCCGCCGAATCACTCCCCCGCGCTCCAACACATACGGGGGCTCACGCAGGTCGGTTCCGGGGCGCACGGCCATCGCGATCGGCTCGTCAAACTCGGCCACCTCGGTGATCGTCACGTCGAGGCCATCGAGCTGCGGACTCGAACTCGCAGGAGTTGGTGCAGGGGCCAGCGACGTTGGGCTGACCGTCGTCGGGGAGTCGACTTCGATGACCGAGGGCTCGGTGCCGACGACGCCCGTCGTGG
>JANNNL010000625.1:0-1437 GCA_031398525.1 Actinomycetes bacterium
GCAGATTGCGGGCAATGGACTTGTCGGCGTCAAGGTCGGGGAGTGAGGCGGCCGACATCGCCCAACCCATCGATTCGCCGAGCCGGGCCTCGTGCTTGGGGGAGTCGTGCCACGGCTGGTACTCGTAGGGCGGCACGTCGGCGTGTTCGTCGAAGAACGCCTTGTCGATCATCTCGGGCGACGCCCCCGGCATGCGGGCGCCGAGCACCCGGGTCATCGTCAGCGGGTTGTACAAGTACCCGCCGAAGACCTTGAACAAGTCGGGCAGTTCCGGGTTGACGAAGTCGTCGTAGTCGAGGGCGCCGATGACGATGTATCCGTTGCGCAGGCCTGTGCACATGCCTTGACGCAGGACGAGGCCGAGCGCCAACGGACTGATCGGCTCCGGGAACACATCGGCCGCATTGCCCCGCGTCCACGCCGGGAACCGCTCCTCCAACGTCGAATCCCCAAACCACGTGTTGTCACTCGCCACGAATGTTCTCCTTCAACCGAAACGGACGTGGCGACTGTAGGCGATAGCGCTGCCGAGAGCCGCTCGCTAACTCGACTGTCACATCAGGAACCGAGACCGGCAGAGATATACCGCAGTGGTATAGTTTTGACATGTCACTGCTCTCCGACCTCCTGGAAGTTGCAGGGGAGCAACGCGGCTTTGTCACGCCCCAAGATGCGGCTCGCGTCGGAGTTCCGCGTGTCGAGTTACCGAAGATGGCGGCGAGAGGTGTGTTGGAGCATCGTTCTCACGGCGTGTACCGGATTCCGAACTTCCCGGTGCGTCGCCACGACGACCTGATGGAAGCGACATTGTGGGCCGGGGGAGAGGGGACGATCTCGCACGAGTCAGCCCTGGAGCTGTGGGGTCTCGCCGACGTCAACCCTCGCAAGATCAACCTCACCGTCGGCCGGCGAGTCCGTCGCGCCCATGGCGAGGCGTACCGCGTCTGGGTTGCCGAGCTACCGACCGCCGACATTGACCAACGAGACGACATACCGGTCACCACCGTCCAACGGTCAATTCTCGACGCCGCGGCGACGGGGACCGATCGTCAGCTGATCGACCAGGCCATTCGAAACGCCGAACGCTACGACCTCATCGGAGTGGATGAAATCAAAATGCACCCGTGGCCACCAACGATCGTCGTTCGACCGGTCTGGCCGCGGCTGTGGGCAGCGATTGTGCGCGACGATGCGTTCCCGATCGATGACATCCAGGAAGCCGCTCGGCCTGTCCAGTCATTGATCTCGCGAATCGACACTTCAGACAGTGACTGATCCGCTGTCGACCGGCCCGCACAACGCTCGGGTCCCGGCCTACAAGAAACGTTCGAACGTGCCGGCGAGTACCTCGTCCGTCGGCGCGCCGAGCCAGTCGAGGCCTACTGCGTAGAGCGAGCGCGGGTCGATCTGGGGCTTGAGGTCGCCGTCGTCGAGGTC
>JANNNL010000626.1:0-2406 GCA_031398525.1 Actinomycetes bacterium
AGGTGGAGACGATCGGGGTCGAGAGGAATCTGAGCGACGACGGCACCGATCGCAGGTTTCACATTTGACGCGGCGGTACGAATCTTGCAGGCCAACCGGTCCCGCTGGCGGGGCAGGGTGATCGGTGGTGCAAGCCGCAGCACCTCGGCATGCAGTTCTGCCAGCCGCACCCCCATCGCCCCGGCCTCCTCGCGGTGATCGAGGATGTACTGCCACATCGACACCCCGCGTACCCGCTCGTACAGGCTGACGGTGCGCCCCCCGATCTCGACAACATCCACCACCTGGGGAGCCGGAGCACCCGCCGCGCGAACCGCGGCGGTGTATATCGCCTCGTGACGAATCCACGCGTCGGGCGTTGTCGCCAACGGCACTTTGGCAACCAAATCGATGCCGACGGCATGCACCGTCGACCGGGTTCCGGTGGCGATCAATTCCCCCAACGTCGTCATCTGCCCTGCCCCCACTTCACACCGACGACTGTAGGCGACCGGGGGTTTGCCCGTTCCTGCGATCCGGGTCGCAGCAGGGACCGGCACCTGTTCAGTCACAGCAGCAACATTCGGATTCGCCGTCATTTCTGGCGCTCTTTGTGGTCTATATCCACGATGCGTGTCGAGTTTTCTCTGCTTTCTACCAGAATCAACCTCCATGAGGGACTCCCCAACTTCCGTGGGTGTTCGACTACGGAAAATGGACGATCGAGGCTGCTGGGCGCGGTCATCGCGATGGTCGCTGTCATCGCCGGGCTTGTCGCCATCGCACCCCAGCCCAGCGCGGCAGCCGTCCAACATCCCTCGCTGGTGCCCACGGCCCCGGCAATCGGCTACCCGATCATCCGGCCGACTCCGACGTATTTCACCGTGAACGGCAATTGTCCCAACGGCTGCACCCTGCCTCGTGAGGTGATGGCTGTCGACCAACTCGGTCGCTACATCGTCTCGGGCGGCAACTTCCATGAGGTCGAATTGACCAACGGCACCGTGCTGCAACAAAAGTACTTCGCGGCATGGAATGTCGACACCAAACAGATCGTCTGTGCGAACAAGTTCACCTTCGACGACGAGGTGCTCTCGGTTGCCTCCGGTCCCACCGCAACGACGGTGTACGTCGGCGGGCGGTTCTCGAAGATCACCGGCGGCGACGGGGTCATTCGTTCGCGCAGTCGCATCGCTCTGCTCAATCTCGCCGACTGCTCCGTCGACAAGACGTTCGCCCCACTGGGAGCAAACGACAAGATCACCGCCATCGTCCGTAACGCCGACCGCCTCTACATCGGCGGTGACTTCACCGCGATCGGTGGTTCGGCCATCGAGACCATCGCCGAACTCAACGCCAAGACCGGTGCGGTCAACACCGCCTTCAACTTTCCGACGACCGGTGAACAAGTCGGACGAGTAAAGGCACTGGCGTTGAATCCAGACGCGACCCGACTGATTCTCGCCGGTCGTTTCGGCATGATGACACGCGGACCCCAGGCGGTGGTCAACCCGACCGCGGTGATCGACATCTCGGTCCCCGCCGCTCCCGCGCTCACCGCCCACGCGTCCACCGGCTACACGCCCGGCGTCTTCGATCTACAGGCCGCCTCGATCTCGCCGACGGGTGACACCATCGCCCTCGCCTATGGCACGGCCACCGTGTCGGACTACGTCTACCTCTCGCCGACAACCGAGTCGTCGGTCCGGTATCGCTGGGGCCACTACATGCGTGACTCGAGCTTCGGAGTCGCGGTGTCGAACCACGCGGTCTACGTCACCGGCCACTTCTGCAAACTCGATGCGGGCCCCGGTACCACCGAGGTGATGTCCGCGCAGATGGGTCTCGATGTCTGCACCGGTACGTCGTTCATCGGTGGTGTGTGGCGCTCGCATATCGCCGCCCTCTCGCTCACCGATGGCACCCCGCTGCCGTGGAACCCGGGCCAGAACTCAACCAACGGCGGCAAGGCAATGGTCGTCACCGCACGCGGCCTCCTCTCGGGGTTCGACGGCGACCGGGTCAACGGCATCCGCACCGGCGCCGTCGCATTCTTCGACTTCGGGTCGCAGATCGAGGATGTCACCCCGCCCAGCGACGTCTCGTTCCTGTCGCCGCTGCCCGATGGCACGGTCAACCAGCCGGCCCTGATCTCGGGGAGCGCGGCCGACAACCTCGCCGTCACCTCGTACCGACTCGGGGTTCGCAACGTCGCGGACAACCTGTGGCTGCAACCTGACGGCACCTTCTTGGCGACCTACTACGAGTTCAATATCCGCGCCGAGACCAACGGCGGCTTCAGCACCCAACTCGCGCTGCCCGCCGGCACCTACTCCGCAGTGGCCCGCGCCGTCGACGCGGCGGGGCTCCGATCGGCCAACGACGCCACCGTGCGCTTCACCGAGACCGGCAACGAAGGCGAACTAC
>JANNNL010000630.1:0-9850 GCA_031398525.1 Actinomycetes bacterium
GACGCTCGCCGGTTCGGCGGCGACTTGGGAGCAAGCCTTGTGGGTCGCCGTTCTCGCCTCCGGTCCAAGCTCGGTGATCAGCCACCGTTCCGCCGCTGGACTGCACGGCCTCGATGGATTCGCTCCCGGCCCCGTCGACATCACCGTTTCGCGACCGAGACGCAACGTGGCGTCGGCGGTGACACCTCACTCCGCAGTCCGACTCGACCGCCCAGACATCATCCACATACGGGGGCTCCGCGTCACAAGCGCGCCGCGCACAATCATCGACCTCGCCGCGCTCCCCGGAGTTTCGGCCACGCAGCTCGGCAACGCTCTCGACAGTGCCGCCCGGCTGGGCTTGGCCACCGCAGCGTATGTCTCGCGCCGCCTTGACGCCCTCGGCACCCCAGGCCGAGCGGGAGTCCAGCGGCTACGCGAGGTGATGTTGGACGCCGACGGTCACAGCTTTCTAGAGCGACGCTTTCTTCGTCTCATGAGCGAGGCCGGCCTGCCACGACCTCGGACCCAGGTCGTTCATCGGACAAACGGGCACACCGTCGCCCGGGTCGACTTCGAGTGGTCAGAGCACCGGGTGATCGCCGAGGTCAACGGGCGTCGCGGCCACGCTTCGGATAGGGAGCGGACCAAGGACGCTCGCCGCCGCAACGAACTCCAGGGCCAGGGGTATGTGGTCCTCGAGTTCACGACCACAATGGTGATCGATGCATCGGGCGAGACAGTGGCAAACCTGCGACAGCACCTGCAGCCTGAAGCGTAAGGATGTCACCCAAGTGCATGCCGGGCGTGCCAAACCGTGACACACTCCGGGGGCATGACCTAGGAAGTCGGCAGGTTCCGTCGTGGCCGACGTCACAGGCTGTGGTACACACAGGGCATGGGGAAGCATCGGGGACTTGCGTGGGTGATTGCGGTTGCAGCATTGGGGGCGTGCTCGACAACCACGTCGTCACAGGGGGTCGTCTCGACGACTGTTCAACCAGCGACGACTGCACCGGCAACGACGGCTGTGGCGGAGCAGCCCGACGCCACGGAAGCAATCACCGAGGCCACTGAGCCCGCCGCCGCGGCCGACACGACAGTCGCCGCGCCGGTCCAGGGCGGCACCGTCACGGTCGGGCTCGACAGCGAGCCCGAGACCCTCGATCCAGCAGCCAACTCGCTGAGCTTGGCGAATGGTTCGATCTACGCCGCGGTCTACGAGACATTGATGCGGTCGGAGCCCGGCAAGGAGCTGCAGTTTCTCCTGGCCGAGTCGCTCGTCGAGTCCGACGATCGGTTGAGCTGGACGTTGACCACCCGCACCGGGGTCGCGTTCCACGACGGCACCCCGTTCGATGCAGCAGCGGTGAAGTTCAACCTCGACCGCCAGAAGTCGTCGCTCTACAACAGCTCTGCGCTGCTACCCGTGACCGCAGTCAACGTCGTTGACGACCGCACGGTCTCACTTGTGCTCGACCAGCCATGGACGGCACTCCCCGACGCGCTCGCCGGAGTCGTCGGCGTGATGGTCTCGCCGACTGCGGCCGCCAACGGCGACACGTTCAAGCGGAATCCGGTGGGCACCGGGCCATACCAGATGGTCGAGTGGATCCCCGGCGATCAGGTCACGCTGGAGCGATTCGACGGTTACTGGGGCGATCCGGCCCCGCTCGACGAGTTCGTCTTCAAGTTCATCCAGATTGAAGCGGCCCGGGTGGCCGCATTCGAAGCCGGTGAGATCGACGCCTACACGTCGATCGTCGAGGCCACCGTCGCCGAGGCCGAGGCGGCGGGAGCCCAGATCGTCAGTCCCCCGCCCACGGGCTACGGGTTCTCATACGTGAATCTCACCAAGGCCCCACTCGATGACGTCCGCGTTCGGCAGGCGCTGAGCATGTCGGTCGATCGCGACGCGATTGCCGAGGCGTATCAGGGCCAGGGCTACGCCGACAGCAGTTTCAGCCCGTTCTACAAGGAAAGCGAATGGTGGGCCGCTCCCGAAACGACCCCGTCGTTCGACCCCGACGGCGCTCAGGCCCTTCTCGCCGAGTATGGCAAACCCGTCGAGATCACCTTCAAGCTGCTCGCCGGCACCCAGGAGTTTGAGGACGCCGTGCGCGCCACCATCGGCTATTGGGAAGAGATCGGCGTCACCGCTGAGCTGATCCTGGTTCCCGATCTGGGCACCTATATCGGCGACGTCATCACCGGCAATTTCGACATCCTCGGGTTCCTCGGCACCTCATCGGGCGATCCCGACTTCATCACCTACAACCTGTTCCACACCGGCGGGTCGGGCAACTACGGCAAGTACAGCAACGCAACGGTCGACGCCGCCCTCGAGACCGGTCGTCAGAGCAAGGACGTCGCCGAACGCAAGGCCGCCTACACCACGGTGCAGCAGGAGCTACGGGCTGATCTCCCCGTGCTGATCAGCTCCCACGGCCAGATCTACATCATTGCCAAGCCCGAGGTGAAGGGTCTGGCGCTCAGCTACTTCTTCCCGGCGCGGACCGTGTCGCGCTGAGCCAGAGCCAGACCCAGGCACGCGACCCAACCGCCACCATGCGAAAGATGCGTAGCCGATGAGCCGACGCTGGCTGTTTCAGCGTCTTGGGTCGGTGCTGATCGTCGTATTGATCGTGTGCCTGGCCACGTACGCGCTGCTCGACGCGCTGCCGGGGAGTACCGCAATCACGCTGGTCGGCACCGACGCCACACCCGAGCAAGTCGCCATTGTCGAGCAGGATCTGGGACTCGATCAGCCATTTCCCCAACGGTTCGGGGTTTGGCTCGGACGGGCCGCCCGCGGCGACCTGGGGTTGTCGTATCAGACCGGCGAGATCGTTTCGGTCTCGTTGCGTCAACGGGTACCAACCTCGCTGGGGTTGCTAGCCCTCACCCAGATCACGGCGATTTCGATTGCCCTGATCACCGCACTCGCCTCCGCTCGTCGAGAGAACGGGCGGCTCGATCGCACGCTGTCGACCGGTTCGTTCTTTGCCCTCGCCCTCCCGCAGTTCGCCTTCGGCATCATCTTGCTGATCGTGTTCGCCCAGAAACTCAAATGGTTCCCCGTCGCCGACTACAAGCAGTTCTCCGACAGCCCGATCGGTAACCTACGCGCCCTCACGCTGCCCGTCCTCACCCTGGCGATCCCGCTGTCGGGCATCTACTACCGCGTGTTGCGCAGTGACCTGATGCAGACCCTGCGATCCGATCACATCACGTTTGCCCGAGCGATGGGGCTGTCGGCCCGCCGAGTCCTGCTCGGTCGAGCGTTGCGGCCCAGTTCGCTGACGATCATCTCGGTCATCGGCCAGAACACCGGATACCTCCTCGGTAGTTCGGTGATCGCCGAGGGTCTGTTCTCGGTGCCCGGGCTCGGGCAGTTCCTCACCCGGGCGATTCAGACCCGCGACGTCGTCAAAGTGCAGGGCGCGGTGTTGACGATCGCCCTCGTCTACGTGCTGGTCAATCTCGCCGCCGACGTCGCCCTCGCCCTGCTTGACCCGCGGGTTCGCCTCGAACGGCGCGCCGCATGAAACGCTGGTGGGCCCGGTTCGGTGAACTCGGTCTCGGCGGGATGATCGCCGTCGTATGGCTTACTCTCGTCTCGGTCGCCGCCCTGATCGCCCCCTGGCTCCCCGCCGAACGCCGTCAGAATCTGAAGAACATCCGCGCCGCGCCGTCGTGGGGCCATCCGTTCGGGACGGATTCGCGCGGCGTCGACATGCTTGTGCGGGTCATCGACGGCTCACGGATGTCGCTGCTCGTCGGGCTCTTGGCGGGCGTCATCAGCATGGTTCTCGGCTCGGCTATTGGCATCACGGCCGGCTATCTACGCGGGCCGGCCGACCGCGTCACGGTCATCGGGCTCGATGCATTGTCGGCCTTCCCGGCCTTTGCGGCGGCGAGCGTTGCCTCGATCGTCTGGGGCCAGAGCCTGCGGACGCTGGTGTTGATGCTCGGCGTGCTCATCACTCCGGTGTTTGCCCGCATCACCCGGGCCACCACCCTGCCGCTGGCCGAGCGGGACTTCGTGCTTGCCTCGCGGATGTACGGGGCCAAGCATCGACGCGTCATTCGCCGCGAACTGCTGCCCAATGTGGCGGTGCCGATCGTCTCGTACGGGCTGCTCGTCGTCGGCATCATCATCGCCATCGAGGGGGCCCTCTCGTTCTTTGGCGCCGGCCTCCCCGACAGCGCCGTCACCTGGGGAAAGCTGATCGCCGCCGGCCAAGAACGCGTCGATCGGTCGCCCCACTTGGCCCTCATTCCCTCGGGAGTGATCGTCGCCACGGTACTCGCGCTCAATACGGTGGCCGATCGGTGGCAGCAACGCTGGTTGTTCGGCGGGCGTCCCCCCAAGGCCACCGCCGCGCGGCGCACGGGAGGCCGCGTTCGGGTGATCGAGTCGTCGATGGTGCCCGGCTCTCGCCGCGGCCTGGCCTTCGATCAGGTACTGACCTGGTTGGACACCCCGTTCGGCGACGTTCGCGCGGTCGACGGGGTTGACCTGGTCATCAATCCCGGCCGGCTGGTCGCGTTGGTCGGCGAGAGCGGCTCGGGCAAGACGATGCTCGCCCGCAGCGTGCTCGGGGTGATCAGCGCCCCGTTGTCGACGGCATCGACCGGGCGAATCATGTTCGGCGACATCAATCTGCGGGACATCGACGAGTCATCGATGACTCGCATCCGCGGACGGCGCATCGCGATGGTCTTCCAAGACCCGATGACCAGCCTCGATCCCGTTCAGCGACTCGAACGCCAACTCACCGAGCCGATGCGGGTCCACCTGGGGTTGACCAAGCGCGAGGCCCGTATTCAGGCCCTCGAGTTGCTGCGTGCCGTCGGCATTCCCGATGGCGAACGACGCCTCCGGGCCTACCCGCATGAACTCTCGGGGGGTATGCGGCAGCGAGCGGCAATCGCCATCGCACTGTCGTGCGACCCCGACATCCTCATTGCCGACGAGCCGACCAGCGCGCTCGACGTCACTGTGCAGGCCCAAATTCTCGACTTGCTCGACGAACTTCGCCGCGAGCGGGGAATGGGGGTGCTGATGATCACCCACGACCTGGGAATCGTCGCCAGCCGGGCCGATGATGTGGCCGTGATGTACGCCGGTCGGATCGTCGAGCAGGGCACCACCACCGACTTGTTCGGCTATCCCGCTCATCCCTACACCCGGGCGCTGATTGGCGCGATCCCGCGGGTCGATGGTGTCGGTCACCAACGGCTGTCGAGCATTCCCGGGACGCCGCCGATCCTCATCGGGCGCCCGCCGTTCTGTTCGTTCGCCCCCCGCTGCCCCGACGTCCACGACGCCTGCATGTCCAGTGAGCCATCGCTCATGCCGACGGAACACACCACCGTGGCCTGCTGGACCGCGCTCGTCATGCGTCCGCGTTGAACTGCATTGGAGCTTACCGCGAGACTTGACCATGGCACGAGCACAGTTGGCTTCAGGGATTGAGATCGAGTATGAGACCTTTGGTTCCGCCGACGAACCCGCGGTGCTGCTGATCATGGGATTCACTGCCCAGATGACGGCCTGGCCCGACTCGATGTGCGCCCAGTTGGCGACCGACCGATTCGTGATCCGCTTCGACAACCGTGATTGTGGACTCTCCACAAGGTTCGATGGAATCGACGTCGATGTGATGACGGTGATCGCCGCCGCGTTGGCCGAGGCCGATCCGCCGCCGGTGCCCTACACGCTGTCAGACATGGTCGAAGACGCAGCAGGACTTCTCGACCATCTCGGCATCGATCGGGCCCACATCGTCGGCGCATCCATGGGCGGAATGATCGCCCAAACCTTCGCCATCGAACACCCGGGTCGCACCCTGAGCCTGACCTCGATCATGTCCCAGCCGGGTGACCCCGATGTGGGCCAGCCGTCGCCTGAAGCAATGGCCGTCCTGTTCCGCCCACCGCCGACCGAGCGCGATGCCTACATCGAGTCGGCGAGCGGGTGGGGAGTCTGGTCGTCGCGGAAGTACTTCGACGTCAATGCCGCCCGAGAACAGGCCGCGGCCAACTACGACCGGTCCTTCTATCCCGAAGGTGCGCCGCGACAGATGGCGGCCATCTACGCCAGCGGCCGACGCAGCGATGGGTTGAAGGCGCTCGACACCCCCACCCTCGTCATCCATGGTCGCGACGACACGTTGATCGCACCCTCGGGTGGTGTGCGCACTGCGGAGCTGATCGAGGGGGCCAATCTGTTGTTGATGGCCGACATGGGCCACGACTTCCCCGAGCCGCTTGTGCCGACGATCGTCGACGCGATCCGTTCCCACACCCGTCGCTGAGGCAGAATCGGCGGATGACAGGACCGCTTTCCGGATACAAGATCATCGAGATTGCGGGCATCGGGCCCGGTCCGTTCGCCGCGATGATGCTCGCTGACATGGGAGCCGAGGTGATCCGGGTAGAGCGCGCCCAGGCCGTTCGCGGCCCCGCCCCCGATGCCCCGTACTTCGATGTGCTCCAGCGTGGGCGCCGCAACGTGGCCTTCGACCTCAAGCATCCCGACGGCGTCGAGACCCTACTTACGCTGGTCGATTCGGCCGACGCGATCATCGAGGGATTTCGCCCCGGGGTGATGGAACGTCTGGGCGTCGGGCCCGACGTGTGCCTGGCCCGCAACCCGAAGCTGGTCTTCGGCCGGATGACCGGCTGGGGGCAGGACGGCCCCTACGCCCTCGCCGCCGGCCACGACATCAACTACATCTCCCTCGCCGGGGCTCTGGCCCACTTCGGTCGGGCCGGGGAAGGACCGGTGCCGCCGTTGAACATGGTCGGCGATTTCGGCGGTGGCGGCATGTTCCTCGCCTACGGCGTGGTCTGCGCCCTGCTCGAAGCGCAGAAGTCCGGGCTCGGCCAGGTCGTCGACGCAGCGATGGTCGATGGCACGGCCACATTGATGACGTTCTTCTGGTCGTTCAGCGCCATCGGGGCCTTCGATCAGAACGCTCGCGGCACCAATTTGCTCGATACCGGCGCCCACTTTTACGACGTCTACCGATGCTCCGATGACCAATACATTTCGATCGGTTCGATCGAGCCCCAGTTCTACGCCGAATTGCTCAGTCTCACCGGTCTGGCCGATGACGCCGAGTTCGCCCGCCAGAATGACAAGGAGCAATGGCCCCATCTGAAGGACCGGCTGAGCAGCCTGTTCGCTACCAAGACCCGCGACGAGTGGTGCGCGTTGATGGAGATGACCGACGTCTGCTTCGCCCCGGTGTTGACGATGACCGAGGCCGCCGGCCATCCGCACAATGTCGCCCGAGGCACCTTCGTCGACCACGCCGGAGCGACCCAGCCGGCCCCCGCGCCGCGCTTCTCGCGCACCACGCCCACTCTCGGCGCACCTCCGGCCCACGCCGGGCAACACACCCGCGAAGTGCTCGCCGACTGGGGGGTGGATGCCGAACGCATCGCCGCCCTGGAATCCTCGGGCGCGGTCCGCCAGGCCGGTGCATGATGGGAACTCTCGTCTGCTTCCACGCCCATCCCGACGATGAAGCGATCTCAACCGGTGGCACCATCGCCCGGGCCGCTGCGGAAGGTCATCGGGTTGTCCTCGTGCTCGCCACCAACGGTGAGTGGGGAGAATCCCCCGCTGATCTTGGCGACCAAACATTGCTCGAACGTCGTCGCGATGAGGTGACCGCGTCGGCAGCCGCGTTGGGCATCGCTCGCATCGTGTGGCTGGGCTACGAAGACTCGGGAATGACCGGTTGGGAGCAGAACGTCAACCCCGGATCATTCTTCCAGGCTCCGCTCGACGAGGCCGCCGAGCGTCTCGCCGCCGTGCTCCGCGAAGAGAGCTGCGACGTCGTCACCGTCTACGACTGGCACGGCAACTACGGCCACCCCGATCACATCCAGGTCCATCGGGTCGGCCATCGGGCGGCCGAACTCGCCGGAATCCCCAAGGTGTTCGAGGCGACGATCAACCGAGACGCCATCCGCCGCTTGGCGCAGACTGCCAAAGACATGGGTATGGCGATCGGCGGAGAGGGCGACGACGATTTCGACATCGACGGTCCCGCCGACGACGGCAACCCGATGGGGACCGAGGAGCACGAGATCACTCTGGCCGTCGACGTCACGGGCTACATGGCCAATAAGCGTGCATCGATCCGAGCGCACACGAGTCAGATCACCGACACCTCGTTCTTCCTCCAGATGCCCGACGAGATGTTCGCCATGTCGTTCGGGACCGAGTGGTTCATCGAGAAGGGCGTGACCACCGGAAGCGGGCCCCGCACCGGCTGGCTGTTCGACCCAACCCCCGAGCGGCCGTGACCCCAGTGATCGTTCGCTGATGCCGCGGATCTACCTGGTCCGCCACGGTCGGGCGGCAGCCGGATGGGACGTCGACCCCGACCCCAACCTCGACGGCCTCGGTCTCGCCCAGGCCATTGCGGTTGCCGAGCAACTCGTCGGCCTCGGCCCACTCCCCGTTGTGTCGAGCCCGCTGCTGCGCTGTCGGCAAACCGCTGAGCCGCTGTCGGCCGCATGGAACACCGAGGCCCGCATAGAGCCGATGGTTGCCGAGATTCCCTCGCCCGAGGGCGTCGGCATGACCGACCGGGTCTCCTGGCTGAGAGCGGCGATGACGGGCACGTGGGCCGATCTCGGACCGCCGTACACGACCTACCGCGACCTGGTCGTCGGCGCCGTTGCCGCGCTGACTACCGACACGGTGGTGTTTTCGCATTTCGTCGCCATCAACGCGCTGGTCGGGGCCGCCGTGGGTTGTGACGAACTGGTCATCCGCAGCCTCGACAACTGCTCGGTGACCATCATCGATACCAGCGTCCGCACCGGCGGCGATCCCGGGGATCAACAGATCTCCCTGATCGAAGGCGGCCGCGAGGCCGACACCCTCATTCGGTAGGGGTCAACGAACGTCGGTCGTGCGTCACAACGCAAAGCCTGCGGCGGGTCACCCAATCGACCAGAATGAGATTCATGCGCCGAACTCGTCATTTCATCCGGGCGACCGCAGCAGTGCTCGCTGTGCTGATCATGGGGGCCTGTGCCGCCGACACGGCGACCGAACGGGCCGTCAACCCCGCACCGAGCGCACCCCCGGCCACCACGATCCCGCCAACCACGACTCCTCCGACCACCGCCGCGCCCGAGACCACCCCGCCGACCGCACCGCTCACCGTCGCCATCGAACCGCCCACGGTGCCGCCAACCGCGGTGTCGACCACGTTGGCGGTCTCGGGTCCCGCATCGTTGGTGCTCCGCCCTGGCGGACTCGGAGACTTCCCCTTCGGAGTGGCTGCCGATCCGGCGATTGCCCAGGTCAGCGCAATTCTTGGCCCGCCCACGACCGACTCGGGTTGGGTTGCCACCTTCGATTCGCCGTTCGGGGTCTGCCCCGGTGACGAGGTTCGGGGTGTCACGTGGGGCGGGCTGTTGCTGCTCTTTGCCGACGAGACACTCATCGTGTCGGGGCAACGCCACCTGTTTCACTACGTCTACGGTCCTGATGCCGAGCCCACCGGTCTGGTCACCGACTCAGGTATCGGCCTCGGTTCAACCGTCGCCGCCATTCGCGCCGCGCACCCCGACGTGGCGGTCTTCGATGATGAGTTGCTCGGCGCCGCCGCATTCGCCATCGGTACGGCCGGACTTGGTGGCACCTTGACCGACACCTCCGACGCCGGCATCGTGACCACGATCACCGGCGGCGAGGGCTGCGGCGAGTAGGACGACGCCAAGCCCACCACCCTGCGGGAGTACGCTCAACGCACCACGGCCGACCAAGGCCGACGAGAGCGAGGTCGGGCATGAAGAAGATGCTGCCGGTCGAGGAGTTGGCGCGAGACGCACG
>JANNNL010000674.1:0-22361 GCA_031398525.1 Actinomycetes bacterium
CCAACAATTCATCCTCAACCAGCGCCTCGTCGGCGACGTCGGACTCAACAACCACGGTGTCGTTTTCCATGTCCGAATCGTACCGACACCGCCACCGGTGTTCACCACCCGCTCAGTCGTGGTCGAACGAACCCCTGACTCGCCGATGGATCGGGGGGCTCGGGCATCCGCGATCAACGTGTGAGAATCACCGAATGCTCGCCGCCGTGCTCCATGACGTTCGTGACCTACGGTTGGAAGAGGTTGCCGACCCGACCCCCGCTCCGGGGCAGGTGAAGATCCGCGTCGCTCACAACGGCATATGCGGCTCAGACCTGAAGCTGTTCGAGATGGGATTGCGGGCCGCCGCAGGGGACGCGCCCCACCCGCTGACCCACCACGCCGGGCCACAGATTCTCGGCCACGAGTTCTCGGGCGTGATCAGCGAGCTGGGCGCAGAGGTCTCCGATTTCGCGGTCGGTGACCGAGTCTGCGTGCAACCCGACTACCACTGCGGAGTTTGTCCATCGTGTCGCGCCGGGCACACCCATCTGTGTCAGATCCTGACGTTTCACGGCGTGATCTCGGCGGGTGGTGGGCTCTCTCAACAGACGTGCGTGCCGTCGACCATGGTCCACCGGTTGCCCGACTCGCTGACGATGGTGCAGGGGGCGCTCGTCGAACCAATGGCCGTCAGCTACCACGCGGTCGGCCGCGGCGACGTCCAGCCGGGGGAATTGGCCGTCGTCGTCGGCGCCGGCCCGATCGGGATCGGGGTGGTGCTCAACCTGCGCGCCCGGGGAGTCGACGACATTGTCGTCGCCGAGCCGTCACCCGCCCGCCGAACCGTGATTGAACAGTTTGGAGCGACGGCGGTCGACCCTTCGTCACTCACCGACCACCTCGCCACTCGGACTCGCCGCGGCGGGGCCGACGTCGCCTTCGACTGTGCTGGCCGGGGGGTCACCTACGGGGCGACGCTCGGCGCGCTACGCGCCCGGGGTCGGGCGGTGATCGTCGCCGGGTCGTCGGCATACCCGTTGGAAATGACTGCCCATCTGCTGCAACACACCGAAATCACGATCACCGGCTCACTCGCCTTCGAGCCCGGAGACTTTGCCAACACGATCGACCTGATGGCCGCCGGTGCCTACCCAACCGATGGTTGGGTCGAACACATCGGCCTCGCCGACATCCTGACCGACGGCATCGAACCCCTCCTCGCCGGCCACAAGACCAAAGTGCTCATCGACCTGCTCGCCGATGCCGGGCGGAGGTCGTGATCCGCTACTTTTGGAGGTTGATCACGGTTGATCAACGCGGTGCGTGAAAATTCGTCGGGCGGGCGAGGTTGGAAGAGACAATGGCCGACAAGCGAACTGCTCGACGAGGACGCGTGCTGTTGGCGATCGTCCTCCTCGGTGGTCTGCTCGTTTCATTCGCCCGGCCGAGCGTCGCAGCGACCCCAGGCGTCTCGGCGACGGGGCCGACGATGGCGATTGGCGACCATCACTCGGTCGTGATCCGTACCGATGGGACCGTGTGGACATGGGGGCTCAACCGCTCCGGTCAACTCGGCGTGCCGACCAACTACGGCACCGACATCATCGCGACAAGCCCTGCTCCGGTGCCGGGGCTGACCACGGCCGTCGCCGTTGCCGCAGGCGCGGACTTCACGGTGGTACTGCTTGCGGATGGCACCGTGCGAACGTTCGGAGCGAACCAGGCCGGGCAGCTTGGCACCACTCCGGCCGGGCCGGAGCAGAGCCGTTCGATTCCGCAGCAACCCTCGGCGCTGACCGGAGTCGTAGCGATCGCCGCCGGTCAGGCGTTCACCGTAGCCGTCACCGATGACGGCGCAGTATGGGGATTCGGTTCGAACTCACGCGGACAACTCGGTGAACCTCTCCCCGTCAAGAGCGACGATCCGAATCCTGCGCCGCGCCCGATCTTCGGTCTCGACCAGATCGTTCGGGTCGCAGCCGGTACCGAGCACGTGGTTGCGCTGACCAACCGCGGGGTGGTCTGGACCCTCGGCTTGAACACCGACGGCCAACTCGGCCGGACAACCAGTTACCTTGCGTACGCACCGAATCCTGTTCCCGCCCCCGTCCGCGAGGCCGGCAAAGTGGTGGCCGTCGCCGCCAGCGGACAACACAGCGCAGTCCTCAACATCGACGGTGCCGCCTGGACGTTCGGGCGCAACTCGTACGGTGAGTTGGGTACCGCGGTCGACCTGTTCTGGCGGCGGGCGTCCCCCCAGCGGGTCGCAGCGTTGGGTCACGGCGTGGCGCTCGCAACGGGACCGACGAGCACGGTGGTCGCCGATGGGGACGGCGTCGTACGAGGCGTCGGGGGACGGGTGCTGCGCTACACCACCGAACCACTCATCTTCCCGGCCCTCGGCGGCATCGCCGCGGTCACCGCGGGACCGTCGTCGACCCTCGTGTTGGGGGCGGACGGTTCGTTGGCCCAGGTGCCATTCCCTTCAGTGGTGCCTCCATCTGTGCCGCAGGGATTGCTGAACGATGTACTGCTGCCAGCACCGCCGCTCCAGTTTCAGGTCGATCTCGACTACCAGGGATTTTCCCCGATTCGGCTGCTTGAGACGAGGCTCGGCGCGGTCCCGACGATCGACGGACGGTTCTCGAACATCGGGCCGCTGGTGGCTCACTCGGTGACGGAATTGGCGATTACCGCCCGAGCAGGGATTCCCGATGGTTCGCGAGCGGTCGTGCTCAACGTGACGGTGACGGGCGCGCAGAGCTCCGGCTACATCACCGTCTTTCCCTGCGACAGTGGACGTCCGAACGCGTCGAACCTCAACTTCCTCGTTGGTGACACGGTCCCCAATGCAGTCGTCGCCAAGCTCAGCGCGGCCGGCACGATCTGCGTCTTCACCTCGGCCTCGACCGACCTGATCGTCGATGCCAGCGGCGTCTATCCGACGGGTTCGATGTACATCCCGCTGACCCCGGCCCGCCTCCTCGAAACCCGGTCGGGAGCAACTCCAACGATCGACCGGCGGTTCTCGAACGAAGGTTCGCTGGCTGCCGATTCGACGACCGAATTGGTCATCGCCGGGCGCGGCGAGGTGCCGGTCGATGCCGCCGCGGCGGTGTTCAACGTGACAGTGATCGACGCGGCGGCTGGCGGCTACACGACGGTGTTTCCGTGTGATGCCGGGCGCCCGAACGCATCACATCTCAACTTCGCAGCCCGCCAGACCATTGCCAACACGGTGATCGTCAAGCTGAGTGCAGTGGGTTCGGTCTGTGTATACACATCGGCAGCCACCCACATGCTGATCGATGCCAACGGGGCATCACCGGCTGGCTCATCGTACGTGCCGCTCGCCCCTCGACGGGTTTTCGAGACCCGGGGCGGGGCCACGCCAACGATCGACGGCCGGTTCTCCAACGGGGGTGCACTCGCCGCCGGGACGACTACAGAACTCCAGCTCACCGGCCGGGCCGACGTGCCGACCGGCGCCGCCGCGGTCGTGCTCAACGTCACCGTGGTGGGGGCGAAGGATGCGGGCTACGTCACGGTCTATCCGTGTGATTCGGCTCGCCCGAATGCCTCGAACCTCAACTTCGTCTCCGGCCAGACAATCCCGAATGCGGTGATCGTGCGGCCGAGTGTGACCGGCGCGGTGTGTCTGTTCACCACTGCGCCGGTCGACATGCTCGTTGACGTCAACGGCTACCAACCGGGGTAGCCGGGCCACAGTGGTGCCCGGGTGCCATGTCACTACCCCAAGCGTTTGGCGAGCATCGAGACCAGTGAGCCGTAGTCCGTTTCCTGCTGACCGACCTCCGCAAATCCGATTCGGTGGTGGAATCGCAGCGAACCGTCGTTGCGGGGTCGCAGATTCACCTCGCAGGTCAGCCACTCCGCCCCGATACGCGCCTCGAGATCGGCATACAACGCAGCCCCGATGCCCTGGCCTCGATAGTCGACGCCGACGGCGATGCGGTCGAGATAGGCGAAGTCGCGGTACCGCTCGGCGAACCACTGGTAGTTGACGCTGCGATAGTCGGCTCCCGGAGCGAAGGTGATCGAGAACCCGGCCAACGTGTCGCCGTCGTACGCCCCCAACGAGGCCAGCGATTCCGAGAACAGGTGGGTCATCCCCGCCAGGTCGATCTCGGTGACGGCGGGAATGTTGGCGTTGTTCAACACAACCGCCGCGGGCAGGTCATCGGCGGACAAGGAGCGAATCTGCATACCGCCGGACGCTACCGCGAGAGGCTCAGATCAGTCCGTCGGCGGTGAGCTGATCCATACGGATGTCGTCATAGCCGAGCACGCCGCGGTAGATCTCGTCGTTGTGTTCCCCGAGGGCCGGGCCAACCCAACGGATCTCGCCGGGCGTGTCGGACAGTTTGGGCACCACGTTCTGCATCGGCAGGTCACCAAAGTCTGGTGACGGCATCCAGCGGATTGCCTCGCGAGCGGCGAAGTGAGGGTCGGCGAGCATCTCGGGCGCGCGGTACATCGGTCCGTTGGGCACGCCGTGGTCGTTGAGTATCTGCAGCAGTTGGTCGCTCGTCAGCGTGGTCGACCAGGCGGCGATGATGTCATCGAGCTCGAACTGGTGCTGCCCGCGGGCAATATGGGTGGCGAAGCGGGGGTCGGTACCGAGCGACGGGGTGCCCATTGCCTCGGCCAACCGGCGGAACACACTGTCTTGATTGCCCGAGATGAGATGCAGCTTGCCGTCGCCTGTCGGGTAGATGTTGGCTGGGGCGATGTTGGGGATGATCGACCCGGTGCGCTCGCGGATGAACCCGGCGACGTGGTACTCGGTAAGCAACGACTCCATCACGGCCAGCACCGACTCGTACAACGCCGCATCGACCACCTGGCCGCGCCCCGTTGCGTGGCGGGCGTTCAGCGCCGCGAGGGTGCCGATCGTGGCGAACATCGCCGTCAACGTGTCGCCGATCGAAATACCGGTTCGGCCAGGCATTTTGTCGGGATCGCCGGTGGTGTAGCGGATACCCCCCATGGCCTCACCGATCGCCCCGAACCCAGGCTGCGTGGAATAGGGCCCGGTCTGGCCGTAGCCCGAGACCCGGGTGATCACCAGCCTCGGGTTGATCTGCCACAACTCGTCGGGCGACAAACCCCACTTCTCCAATGTGCCCGGCCGAAAGTTCTCCAACAACACATCGGCGCTCGCTACCAGCTCGCGCACGATGTCTTGGGCGGCTTTCTCGCGCAGGTTGAGCGTGATCGATTTCTTTCCCCGGGCGACGACCGGCCACCACAGCGACTTGCCGTTGGCTCGCTCCTGGCCCCAGTCGCGCATCGGGTCGCCGCGGCCCGGTTGTTCGATCTTGATAATCTCGGCCCCATGGTCGCCCAATTGCTGGCCGCAGAACGGCCCAGCCAGCAGCGTGCCCATCTCGATTACCCGAATACCCGACAGTGAACCGGTCATTCGCCTGACGGTACCGGGCCGAGCCACTTCGGCCGACAAGCAACGGCGGCCGGAGGCGTACGATCAACGCGTGACCCAAGCAGCGAAGCAGCAGCGCGTCCAGATTGTTGAAGTGTCGCCCCGCGATGGCCTGCAGGCCGACCCGGCCAACCTCACAACGGCCGAGAAGGTGGAGCTGATCACCCGGCTCGTCGCTGCCGGCAACTCCCGTATCGAGGCCACCTCATTCGTCAGCCCAAAGGCCGTACCGAAGATGGCTGACGCCGCCGAGGTGATGGCCGCGGTGCCGCGTCGAGAGGGCGTGAAGTACTCGGCGTTGGCGTTCAACGCCCAGGGAATCGAGCGAGCGGTCGCAGCCGGGATTGACGAGATCAACGGCGTGATCGTCGCCTCGGAGACCTTCTCGCACCGCAATCAGAACGCATCGGTGTCCGAGTCGATCGAGCGGTGGAGGCTGGTATCGGGCGAAGCGCGTGCCGCAGGAGTGGCGACGAGCGTCACGATCTCCGCCGCGTTCGGTTGCCCCTACGACGGCGAGGTCGACCCCGCAGCGGTCCTGCGGATCGTCGAACAGTTGGTCGACACCGAACCCGACGAACTGTGCCTCGCCGACACCATCGGCGCGGCCGTCCCGAATCTCGTACGCGATCTGTTCGTCGCTACGCAGACCATCGTGGGTCCCGACATGCCGTTGCGGGGTCACTTTCACAACACTCGCAGCACCGGACTGGCCAACATCTCTGCCAGTCTCGACGTCGGCGTGTTCACCTTCGACACCAGCCTCGGGGGCGTCGGTGGCTGCCCGTTTGCACCCCGGGCCACCGGCAATGTGCCCACCGAGGACGTGGTCCACATGGTTGAACGGATGGGTTACTCGACCGGGCTGTCGTTACCAGACCTGATCGCGACCACTGAGTGGTTCGAAGGCGTGCTCGGCCACGCGGTCCCCAGCCTGGTTGCCAAAGCCGGTCCGTTTCCGCGACTCTGAATTTCTACGACTCAGGAACACCGAGCCAGTTGACGTCGACCGATTTTGGTGCCGGTCAGTTGACGGCGATGAGATAGTCGGCGCGGTGACGCGTGGTGCGGATGGCAGCCGCGTTGGCTTCGTCGGAGCGCATCACCCATTCGCGAGCTTCGTCGGGGGTCTTGCCGAAGTGGATGTGGCGGGCGATCAGACGATCGAGTCGCAAATCATCGTCGACATCGACGTACCAGCATTCGTCGAGCAATGGCCGAACCCTGGCCCATGCGCCGTCGTCGTACAACAGGTAGTTCCCCTCGGTGACGACCAGCGGCACATCGGCCGACACGGCGATTGCTCCCGTGATGCCCTCGCCGATCTCGCGGAGAAACTCGGGGGCGTAGACCAGTTCTTCGCGATTGGCCAAACGGGCCAACAACGCGACGTAGCCCGCGGCGTCGAAGGTGTCGGGGGCCCCTTTCCGGTGCCGGCGGCCGAGGGCGACCAGCGCCGAGTTGGCCAGGTGATAGCCGTCCATCGGCACCAACGTCGCGACGGTGGGACCCAACGCAGCGGCGACTTGGGCAGCCAGGGTCGACTTGCCGCCACCGGGGCAGCCCGCGATCCCGAGAATCCGACGTTCCCCCGACTCGGACATCCCGGCCGCCCGAGCCACAGCAGCCTCGACAGTGATGGACGGCGGGGCCGACGTACTCATGATCGCTCGGGGGCCCAGTCGTCGGACAGTTCACGGCGGTAGGGCGGTTCGGCTCCGGCTCGCTCGCAGGTACGGGCGGCGACCGTCACCCCGGCCGTGACCGCGGCGACGACCAGGTCGGTGTCGGCGAGTCGGGCGCGGCCGAGTCCCTGCGACGTCCACCAATGCAGGAACCCACCGCCGAGCGCATCGCCCGCTCCGATGGTGTCGACGACGGTGATCTTGGGGACATCGACGCGTGCCTCGCCCGCCGCGGTCACGACGTAGGTGGCGGCCCCGCCGTCGCTCAGGATCACGACGGTTGGACCGAGTTCCAGCAACCGACGGGCGACGGCCAGCGGCGTGAGCGACGGGTCGAGGTACTCGGCGTCATCGGTCGATATTTTCACGACGTCGGCCCGGCCGATCACCCGGTTGAGCCGCGCCAGGTACGACGCTCGGTCGCTGATCACCCGCCCCCGGCAGTTGGGGTCGATGAACACGAGCACCTCGTCGTCGACCGCGGCGACCAGGGCTTCCAGCGTCGTGGCCATTGGTTCGAGGACGAACCCGAGGGTGCCACAGTGCAGTGCCCGCGTGGCGGGCGGCAGATCGATCGCGGTCATCGCCGGAGCCGAAGTGCCATCAAGGTAGAAGCGATACGACGCGGCACCCCCCTCGTCGAGCTCGGCGGCCGCCAGCGTCGTGGGGAGTTCGACGGTTTCCCCGAACGAGGTGAGCACATCGTCGTCGACAAGCTGGCGATGCAGCATCCGACCGAACCGGTCGACCGACAATGTGCCCAAGAAGGCGACCTCGCTGCCGAGCCGGGCCATCGTTCGGGCGGCGTTGAACGGCCCGCCCCCGAGCTTGGCGGCCACCGACCCATCGGGCTGGATGACGAGGTCGATCAGGGCTTCCCCACCAACGGCGATCATGGCCGACAAGTTACCGGCCGACAACTGCCGCGAGATGAGACTCAGCGCAGCGAAGCTGTTCTGGCGACGTCAAACATGGCTCCGACCATGAACGACGTCGCCAGATCGGGGTGCATTGGGTACGGCGCGGTCGCAGGTCAGCGGAGCGAGCGCTCCTTGTCGATGACGATCACCGAATTGGCCGAGGTGGAGAACTTGCCCTTCGGAGTGCCCAGGTCGAGCCCGAGGCGGTAACCGGCAGGGACATCGACGTTCTTGTCGATGATCGCCCGGTGGATGATCGCCCGCGGACCGATGTGGACACCGGGGAAGATGATCGACTCGGTCACTCGCGCCCCATCCTCGATGAACACGTTCGGCCCGATGATCGAATTGTCTATCGACCCACCCGACACGATCGACCCGGCGCACAGCAAACTGCGCGTGACCTGCGACGTTGAACCGGCCCGACCATATGACAGCTTGGCCGGTGGCAGCGGCAGTTGCAGACTGTAAACAGGCCAGAGCGGGTTGTAGAGGCTGAACGGGGGCACCGGCGCGATCAGGTCCATGTTGGCGTCGTAGTAGGCGTCGAGCGACCCGACATCTCGCCAGTATCCCCGCTCGTGATCGGCCTGCCCGGGGATCTCGTTGGTCGAGAAGTCGTACATATACGCGTCGCCCGAGTTGGCGAGTGCCGGGATCACGTCGCCGCCCATGTCTTTCGGGCCGAAGTCGTCGGTCGGAGTGACGATGTCGGTCAGCGCCTTGGTCGTGAAGACGTAGTTCCCCATCGAGGCCAACGCCCTCGTCGGATCGCCGGGCATCGTCGGTGGCTCGGCCGGCTTCTCGTGAAACTTGATGATCTTGCCGTCGTCGGCCGCTTCGATGATCCCGAATTCCGATGCCTCGTGAATCGGGACGGGAATCGCCGCCACGGTCACCGACGCCCCCGACTCGATGTGTTGGGCGACCATCTGGCGCGGATCCATGTGGTAAATGTGATCGGCACCGAACACACAGACAAAGTCGGGCTTCTCGTCGCTGATCAGGTTGAGGTTCTGGTAGATCGCATCGGCCGAACCACTGAACCACTGTGGGCCGCGACGCATTTGCGCCGGAACCGGGGTCACGTAGTTGCCAAGCAGAGTCGAGAAGCGCCACGTCTGGCTGATGTGACGGTCGAGGCTGTGGCTCTTGTATTGCGTCAGCACGACAATTTTCAGCAACCCCGCGTTAGCAAAATTCGAGAGCACGAAGTCGATGATGCGATACGACCCGCCGAAGGGAACCGCGGGCTTGGCGCGATCCGCGGTGAGCGGGGCAAGGCGCTTGCCTTCACCGCCGGCGAGGATGATGACCAGGATGTTCGGGGCAGGGATCACGCTGTGACGTTACCTCGCGGGGCGGTCAGCGATTTCCTCGTACCACGCAATGTGCTCGCGAGCGGGCGCACCCCACGACCAATCGGCCGTCATCCCCCGCTTCCGCATCGCCGTGCGGCGGGCCGGGGCGTTCCAGGCGCGCACCGCGCGATGGAGCGCGTCGACAACGCCCTCGGTAGTGACCGAGTGGGCAATAACCCCGGTCCCGGCCCGCGGCGCAGCATCAATGTCGATGACCGTGTCGTGGAGGCCCCCGACGTCGGTGACCATCGGCAGCGCACCGTATTGCATGGCCTGCATCTGAGCGAGTCCGCACGGCTCGAACCGACTCGGCATCAAGAAGATGTCGCCCCCGGCGAACAACCGATGGGCGAGCACCTCGTCGTAACCCTGGCGGAAGCCGATGTAATCAAGGTGGCGTGCCGCAACCTCGTGCAACGTGTCGACGAGGTTGCGGGCACCATCACCGAGGATCGCCACCTGGGCAGGCAGCGTCGCCAACATGTCGAACGCGGGAATTGCCAAATCGATGCCCTTCTGGTCGACCAATCGGGTGACGACGGTGATCAGCGGGACGTCGAAGGCGGGCAGCCCCAGTTCGGCCTGCACGGCCCGCTTGGAAGCGAGCTTTCCCGCCGTGTTGGTGGCATCGAACGCCTCGGGCAGGCGCGGGTCAGCCGCAGGATTCCATTCGAGCACGTCGATGCCGTTGCGGATGCCGATGAACCGGTCGCCCCGCTCGGCCAACAGTTCGTGCACTCCCGCACTGGTCGCCGGGTCTAGCGCCTCGCGGGCATAGGTGGGGCTGACGGTGATGACGACATCGGCCAGCCGGATCGCCCCGACCAGTGGATTGCAGGAACCCTCGTGAAGAAACGCTTCGGGGTGTACTGGGAACGCCCTCAACCAACCGGTGTTCGTCCAGCCCTGATATCCGAGGGTGTGGATCGTCAGCACGCTTGGAATCGGCGGGTCGAGGTAAGCGAGGGTCGTGGCCGTGTGCCAGTCATTCAAATGGACCACGTCGGGTGCTAGCTGCCGGGCGAGGGCGGCGACTGCGGCCGAGAAGGCGAAGAACCGCTCGTCGTTGTCGGCGAAGCCCTCGCCATCGGCCTGCACGTACGGGTGCGGTCGGCGGATTCCTGGAACGTCGATCAAAATCATGTCGCCAATTCCGGCCACGGTGCCGTGCCGAGCGACTGCCGGTGCCGCCCAGGCCGGCACATCGAGGTCAAAGGTCCGTTCGTTGGCCAACTCGGTGCCGAAGTAGTCGGGCAGCACCACGTCGACGGTGCTGCCTTGGCGCCGCAGTTCGGCGACTAACCCGGCGGCGGCGGCGGCGAGTCCACCGACGCGAACAAGGGGGGCGAATTCAGCGGTGGCGAAGACAACGTGCATCGCCTCGCATTGTGGCCTATCGGCGAGGCAACGTCGACATGCCGACACGGTCCCGGAATCGCTGGTCCGTGGACGTAACGAATCTGCCTGTTTCGTAGACTGCTGAGTGTCCGCATCGCTCTGCCCAACGCAAGGAGTCTGTGATGCTCTTCTCGAGTCACAAGTCAACCCTCAAGGCAGGGTTGATCGACCCGGCCGACGCCCTCCCAGGCCGTACTGACATGTCGATGTCAGTACCCGACGCTCACAACGTCAACGGGCGGCCGATGGTCGGCCCGTGGCCCGACGGGTTCGAAACCGTCCAGTTCGGCATGGGTTGTTTCGGGGGGGCCGAGCGCAAAGTCTGGGTGATCCCGGGCGTCTACTCCACCTCGGTCGGTTACGCCGGGGGCTATACCCCCAACGCCACCTACGAGGAGGTGTGCAGCGGTCGCACCGGCCACTCCGAGGTCGTGTTGGTCGTGTTCGATCCGGCGGTGGTCACCTTCGAGCAGCTCCTCGCCGTGTTCTGGGAGAGCCACAACCCCACCCAGGGGATGCGTCAGGGCAACGACATCGGCACGCAGTACCGCTCGGTGATCTACACCACGACACCCGCGCAGGCCGCGGCGACGCTCGCGTCGCGTGATCGCTTCCAGGCTGAGTTGGCCAAAGCGCGCTACGGCGAGATCACGACCGAGATCGCCGAGGCTGGTGAGTACTTCTACGCCGAGCCATATCACCAGCAGTATCTGTCAAAGAATCCGGCGGGCTACTGCGGGCTGGGTGGCACCGGTGTGTCGTGCCCAGTGGGCATCGCCCGCTGACGCGGCTACGCTCCGCTCGGGTTCCCGCTCCCACACATCACGAAAGGGGTTTGCCATGGGCTTACTCGATAAGGCCAAGGATATGGCCGAAGGCATCAAGGACAAGATTGAGGACGCGCTTCCGGACTCGATCAAGGACAAGATCCCCGGTATGGGCGACGCTACCGACGCAGTCGACGGCGCAACCGATGCTGCCACCGACGCAGCAGGCAACGCTGAAGAGAAGGCCGGCGGCATGCTCGGCGGGCTGAAGGACAAGCTTGGCGACATCAAGGACAAGATCGAAGACAAGCTCCCCGGCGATAGCGACGGCGACGGTCACTGATCTTTGTTGATCTGATGACGGGGCGGGGGCTGAGGCTCCCGCCCCGTTGTGGTTTTCCGCACTAGCGTGAACACCCGTGAAGAAGACGGGACTCGGCGCGGCGATCTTTATCTTCGTGCTGTTGCTCATTGCGTTTCGCAACGACGACGGCGATTGGTTCACCCCTGATCGTCGCTCGACGGTCGAGACACCGAATCCCGACAGGCTCCGGTTCAACATCGACAAGTCCGACCAGGTGCTGATCGTGACGACCGACACCTGGGGTGCGACCCATGCGACGGCCGCACTGTGGGAACGCCAGAAAGACGGGTCGTGGAAGAACACGACCGGCGACAGTCAGGCCCGCATCGGTCGCAACGGGTTCGGCCAGAACCGCAGCGAGGGCGACGGCACCACCCCCGCCGGCAGCTACCGGTTGACCGCCGCGTTTGGCTCGGCGACGGAGTCGTCGACCAACTTGCCCTACTCGAAGCTCGAGCCAGGCGATTGCTGGATCTCCGACGCCATGGACGCGTCGTACAACCAGTGGACAACGCGGGAGAACTGCTCGCCACCCAACGTCGACATGTACGCACGCGCCACAGACAACGGGGTGTTCGCCCACGCAGTGGTCATCGACTTCAACACCCACCCGATCTCACCGGGCAAGGGCAGCGCGATCTTTCTCTATCGAAACGAACTCCTCAAGGGCAGCAAAAGCGCCACTACATCGACGACCGCTGGCGTGACGCTCTCGGATAGCGACCTGATGGAAGTGTTCCGCAAGCTCGACGAAGACGCCCACCCCGTCATCGTGATGGGCCCGCTCAAGTCGATCGTCGGCCCCCGCGATGCCACCGCCGTGGTCGACGGCGAGAAGGTCAGTCTCGACCCCGGCCCCGACGGCGCCGGCTGAACTGCTCGCAATGGCGGGCCGGCGATCGTGAGCCGGCGATGACGAGTTTGACCTACGGCACATCCGTGACGGCGCTGACGAGGGCAGAGTTGCCACCGAAGTCGGTGACTGAGAGGTCGATGTAGAGCGCCGTTCCCGACTCCAACGGCGAGATGTCGTATTGCAACGAGGCGAGCTCGGCGAACAGGCCGACGTCGGATGTCGGCTCCCACGAACCGACGCCATCGGCCGAGACGAAGAAGATCTCGGGGATGATGATGCCCCGTGGGTCGGCGGTCAGCTCGCCGTAGGTGCCAAGTTCCTCGTTGTAGACGTAGTACGTCTCCTCGATGATGTCGAAGGTCTCGGCGTCGAGGGTGATCGAGAGCAGGACGTCTTGGTAGATCTCGCCGCCGACATCGTCAGGTGAGTAGTAGGCCATGGGGACGTCGATGGTGGCGAGCCCGTCGTCATCGCCGTAGGTGAGTTCGAAGTAGCCGGTGACCGTGTCGGTGCCATCGCTGATCGTGAACTCGGTGAGGTCGTACAGGCCCGACGCGGTGAACGTGCCGTCGTCGGCGACGAAGCCCGGCTCCTCGCCGAGGAAGGCGATCGAACCGTCATCGTTGACCACGCCGTAACTGACCGTGCTGGTGGCGATATTGGCAACCGTCGCCGGGTCGAGCTGGCCCGTGATCGTCAGGCCGTCAGCACCGAACGAGATGTCGGCCGTGCCGTCGGCATTGGTGAATCGCGGCTGCTCCCCGGTCGGAATCGCGTCACCCGCTCCGTAGTAGCTCTGCAACATCGCGAGCCACGGGGCGTCGCCGACGGCGGTTGGATAGTCGGCCGAGAACAGCGAGTCGTTCGGGGGGAAGTAGATCGACAGGCCGGTCGACTTCAGCGTCGCCGGGCCTTCGACGGTGCGCTTGACAACATCGCCGATCGCCCGAATCACGGCATCGGCCTGATCCGACACGTCGAGCGCTTCAACGCCGATCTGTGAAACGAGGTCACCGAGGTCGGCCATGTGGGTGTCTTGGGTCGGGTCGGGGTTGCGACCGAAACCCAGGGTCTTGCCCAGGGTCTGACCGATGACCGGGGCGACCTCGGCGGCCCGTTCGGCCAGGGCGGCCGAGAAGTCAGCCATCGCCGAATCGAGGGCCGGCATCTGGGTGAGGTCGAGCAACGACAGCGTGATATCGGTGGCTGTGCCCTGGGCTTTGGCCTGCTCGCGGTATCCGTCGAGGATCGCCGAACCGAGGGTGTCGACATCGACCGGTTCGCCCGACGACAGCAGGCTGAGCGAGCCGTAGTCCCAACCGTGGCCGGGTTCGAGCTCTTGCGAGGCGATCATCCGCTGGGCCACCGGGGCGAGCGCACTGGCCACTTCGTAGGTCGCCATCAGGCAGGCGTCGAAGCCCAACAGGTCGAGTTGTCCGACGCCGGCTCCGCTCAGGCCAGCGGAGATCGCGCGGTTGATTTCGTCGAGCGACAACGTGTCGTTGTCGGACGACTCATCACCACCAACGCCGGGCCATGATGCCCCATGGTCCGAGATGATCAGCGAGTAGTGCTCGGCCGGGTTCTCGGTGATGCCGCGAGTGATGAAGTCGGCGAGCACCTGCGGGTCGCCGGTGTTGATGTCACCCATTTCCTCGACGATGTCAGCCGCGCCCTGGCCGATGTCGAGGAGCTTGGCTCCCTGCCAGTCGGGGATGTCGAGCACCGGGTCGCTGGAATACTCGGCGGCCCGGTCGACAAGGGCGAAGATGTTCAGGTTGTCGTTGGAGCCGACAGTGCCCATCTCGGTGACGTCGTCCATCATGAACGGTTCCAGGTCGGTGTCGGCGATGGAATAGACCAACACCGTCCAGCCCTTGACGTCGCTCGCCGGCTCAGTGACTACGGGAACCGGCTCGGTCACCGGCGGAGCGTCGGTGACCGGCGCAGCCGTGGTTGCCGAGTCGGACGTAGCATCCGAACTCGCCGGCGTGGTGGTAACAGCTTTCGTCGAGTCGGAACTCGCCGAGCCGCACCCGGCGGCGATCAGACCCGTGATCGTGGTCAACACGAACGCCCGACGTACCGAATGATTCCCCGCAAAAAGCCGCATAACGGAATCGTATGCCTACGGAGGGAAGTCGAACGGGTTCGGGTGGGGCAATGGGCCCCGGCATCACATGCACATGCATCACATGCACATGCATCACATGCGCTGCGTGCCGAGGTGTTCCTGATGGGCATAGAAACCGCCCAGGGCAACGAGTTCGTCGTGGGTGCCGCTCTCGACGACCGCGCCGCCGTCGAGGACGACGATGCGATCGGCGTTGCGGATGGTCGAGAGTCGGTGGGCGATGACGAGCGCGGTGCGGCCTTCGAGAGCCTCTTCGAGAGCCGCCTGCACCAGCGATTCGTTCTCGTTGTCGAGTGCGCTGGTGGCCTCGTCGAGGATGACGATTGCCGGGCGCTTGAGCAGCAAGCGGGCGATGGCGACGCGTTGCTTCTCGCCCCCCGACAACCGGTAGCCGCGTTCGCCGACCAGCGTGTCGTAGCCGTCGGGGAGCGAGGCGATTGTGTCGTGGATGCGGGCGCCGCGGCAGGCCTCGATCAAATCGTCGTCGGTGGCTTCGGGGCGGGCGTAGCGCAGGTTCGAGGCGATTGACTCGTGGAACAGGTGGGGGTCTTGGCTGACCACGCCGATCGCCCCACGCAGCGATTCCCCTTCGAGATTGCGGACGTCGTGGCCGTCGATGCGCACCGCGCCCTCGGTGACGTCGTACAACCGGGTGACGAGCGAGACGAGGGTGGTCTTGCCCGCGCCGGATGCTCCAACGAGCGCGACGGTCTGCCCGGCGGGAATCGTCAAAGTGACATCGGTGAGCACGTCGCGATCGGCATCGCCCGACATCTCGGTCCCCGGGGCTTCGAGGGACGGAATCGACACCGCTGCGCTTGGCGGGTAGCGGAACCGGACGTGGTCGAACTCGACGACACCGGTCGGGTTGGTCAGCGGGATCGCCCCCGGCTTGTCGGTAATCATCACCGGCGCATCGAGCACCTCGAAGACCCGCTCGAAGCTGACCATCGCCGTCATCAGGTCAACGCGAGCGTTGGTCAGCCCGGTGAGGGGCTGGTAGATCCGCGTGGTCAACGCAGCAAGCGCGACGAGCGCGCCCGTTGAGATGGTTCCCGACACGACCATCTGCGCCCCAATGCCATAGATCGCCGCCGAACTCAGGGCACCGACGAGTCCGAGAGCGACGAGGAACACCCGGCTGTAGAGCGCCGCTGAGATTCCGGCGTCGCGCACCCCGCCGGCGCGGCGGGAGAACGTGCCGACCTCCTCGCGATGCCGCCCGAATAGCTTGACCAACAGCGCGCCCGACACGTTGAACCGTTCGGTCATCTGGGTGTTCATCTCGGCATTGAGGGTCATCTGCCGCCGCGTGATCCCCTGCAACCGACCGCCGACGCGCTTGGCCGGAATGATGAACACCGGCAGCACGATCAACGACAGCAGGGTCAACCGCCATTCGAGGGCGATCATCACCGCCAAGGTGCTGACCAGCACAATCACATTCGACACAACGCTGCCGAGCGTGTTGGTCACCGCGTTCTGCGCCCCGATGACGTCGTTGTTCAACCGGCTCATCAACGCCCCGGTCTGGGTGCGGGTGAAGAAGGCGACCGGCATCCGCTGCACCTTGTCGAACAGGGCGACACGCAGGTCGTAGATCAGTCCCTCGCCGATGCGCGAGGAGTACCAGCGCTGGGCGATGGCCAACACGGCATCGCCGACCGCCGCGACGACGACGAAGGCCGCGAGCCACCAGATCTGACCACGATTCCCATTGGCGATGGCGTCATCGATGATCCGTTTGAACAGCAACGGCGGGGCGAGGGCAAGCACGGCCGAGGCGATGATGCAGCCGAGGAAGATCCAGATGGCCTGCCTATAGGACCGAGCAAACCGCCAGGCCCGACGTAGTGAGCTGCGGTTGAGTCGGGCATCTTTGACGGCCGAGGCGTCGCCCGGCATCATCATGTGGGGTCCCATTCGCATGACTGGCGAGGCTATGGGAGCCGAGTCGGAATTGCGCGGGTGCCCCGGAGTGACCGCCGTCGCCGTTGGTCGGTGCGGTGGCTCATCGCGGGCCGTACGCTCGCGGCCGATGTCTCGTCGTTGGATACTGGGTGCCCTGTTGACCTCGCTGGCCACTGTCGGATGTGGCACCAACGACAGTCGGGTCAACATGGGAATCGCCGTCGCCCCGCAGCCAGTACTGCAATGGACCGACGCCGGGGGAGGTGTCGACCTGGCCCAGTTGATCGTGCCACGTGACCATGCAAACCCGACGGGCGAGACGATTTCGTTGTTCGTCGCCCGGCACCGGGCCACCGACCCCAAGAACCGCATCGGCACCCTGCTGGTCAACCCGGGTGGCCCCGGAGCCGCGGGCTCGGTGCTCGCCGAGCAGGCCGACAAGGTCTACTCGAAACGCTTATTGGAACGCTTCGACATCGTCGGTTGGGACCCACGCGGGGTGGGTAGATCGATCCCGGCCGTGGATTGCGTCGACGAGCTCGACCCGATCTTCGCGCTCGACATCACCCCCGACTCGCCGGCCGACGAGCAGGCTCTCACGGAGCAGGCGGCCACCTTCATTGCCGGTTGTACGGCTCGCAGTGGCGGTGTATTGCCGTTCGTGTCAACCGAGCAGAGTGCCCGAGACATCGAGAGTCTGCGGGTGGCGTTGGGCGAGGAGAAGGTGTCGTACTTCGGGTTCTCGTACGGATCGGAGTTGGGGGCCACGTGGGTGACGCTGTTCCCCGCCACGGTGCGGGCCGCGGTCTTTGATGGAGCGATCGACCCGCGTCAGTCGGCCGTGGAGGAGAGCGTGCAACAGGCCACCGGGTTCGAGCGGGCCCTCGACGCGTTCCTTGCCCGTTGCGCGACAGATAAGAAGTGCGCGTTCTACAACGACGGCAACCCGCAGCAGGCCTTCGTCGACCTGATGGCGAAGATCGACGCAACGCCAATCGCAACGAGCAAAGGTCGGGTGCCCGTCACGTCTGGCGTCGCCTTGATCGGGGTCGCCCAGGCGATGTACGCCTCCACGGTGTGGCCCCGACTGGAGCGGGCGTTGGCCGATGCGGCGAAGGGCCAGGGCGACGGTCTGCTCGACCTGTACGATGGATATCTCGGCCGTGACGGCGACGGCAAGTACGACAACACGCTCGAGGCATTCTTCGCCACCTCGTGTCTCGACGACGATGCGACGGCGGTCGATCGCGAGGAGCTGATCCGGCGTTTCGTCGACGTAGCCCCTCGAATGGGCGGTCTGTGGTTGGAACCCGATGTCTGCGACGGGTGGCCCGCTCCGTCGTCACCGCAGCCAGCGGTGACGGGCGCGGGTGCGCCGGCGGTCATTGTCGTCGGCACGAGCGGCGACCCGGCCACGCCGATCGAAGCCTCCACAGGGATGGCCGAAGCGCTGGAGTCTGGGGTGCTGGTGACCGTGAAAGGCGACGAGCACACCGGCTACGGGCTCAACGACTGCATCGACAACGTGATCGATGGCTATTTGATCGACCTGGTCGTGCCAGCCGTCGGCACCACCTGCTGAGATGAGCGCTCTTATGGCTCGCTGGAGCTGGTCGTCGGGCTGTTGAGCAGCCACGACGTGGGCCGATAGCTGCGCAGCAGCTCCTCGAACGCAGCGGCGCTCAGCGGCTCCGACATCAAGTACCCCTGCCCGACGCGGCAACCGCGGCGGCGGAGTTCGGCCAATTGCTCGGGGGTCTCAATGCCCTCAGCCACGGCAATGACGCCGAGCGAGCTGGCCAGGTGAACGATCGAACCGACGATCGCGCCGTTGGTTGCGCTGGTGGCAATCGAGTCGACGAACGACTTGTCGATCTTCAAGTGATGCAGCGGAAAGACCCGCACATGACTGAGCGACGAGTAGCCCGTACCGAAGTCGTCGAGGGCGACGTGGACGCCGAGCTGATGGAGTTGTTCGACGATTTCTTTCGTCCGGTCGATATCTTCGATCATTGCCGACTCGGTGATCTCGATGACCAGGCGACCCGGGGTGAGTCCGGCGCGAATCAGCTCACTGCGCACCACATCGACGAGTTTCGGGTCGTACAACTGGCGGGCCGACACATTGACATTGAGGGTGAACGCCTGGTCGGCCTCCATCTCATCGACCCATCCGGCTGCGGTCTTCAGTGCCGCTTCCATCATCAGTTCGCCGATCGGGGCGATCAGGCCAGTCTGCTCGGCGACGGGCAAGAACAGGCTGGGTTCCAGGAGGCCGCGTTCGGGGTGCATCCACCGGATCAATGCCTCGGCCCCGAGCAGTTGGCCGCTGATGATGTCGTGAATCGGTTGGTAGACCACTTCGAACTCGCGGTTGGCGATGGCCGCTTCAAGTTCGACGATCAGCTGGCGGCGGGCCTCGGATGCGGCGCGCATCGCCGGGTCGTAGAGCGAGAATCGGCCCTTGCCCGCCCCCTTGGCGTGGTAGAGCGCGAGGTCGGCATTGCGGAGCAGTTCGGCCGGGGAGACGGTGTTGTCATCGACGAGAGCGATGCCCACCGATGCCGACACGGCCAGTTCGTAGTCGCGGATTTGGGCGGGCTGTTCGATCGCCTCGATCACTCGATCGGCACGCCGAGCCGCGGTCGAGATGTCGTCGATGCCGGCCAAGACCAGGGCGAACTCGTCACCACCGATACGGGCGACCAGGTCGCCGGTGCGAACGAGCACGCTTAACCGGCGCCCGATGACGGTGAGCAGTTGGTCGCCGGCGTCGTGCCCGTGGTTGTCGTTGACCGACTTGAAGCCGTCGAGGTCGATAAGCAGCAGGGCGGCGGCCCCGGGCTTGGTGCCAGTGGGCACGAGTTCTTCGAGTTTTTCGTTGAACCGTCGCCGGTTGGCCAGCGCGGTCAAACCATCATGGTGGGCCTGGTGGGCGAGCTGCCGCTCCAGTTCAACGAGTTGGTGCAGAGATTGTTCCAGCCATCCCCGTTCGATGGCCACCTCGATCTGCTGGGCGACCATGCCAACCAACGAGCGATCCTCGGCGCGGAAGCCATCGACATCACGGCCACCGTTGGCGACGACGATGATGCCCGCCAGTTTCTGGTCGTGGAACATCGGCACAGCCACACCGTGATCGACGTCGAGAGCGTGCAACAGGTCGCGAGAAGCGGTAGTCGTGGTGATCAGCGAGGGACCATGCAGCCGTTCGGCCAGGGCCCACGCGGCCTGGATGACGGCCGGGTCGGTCTCGCCAAGCCGGTGCGATTTCAACGGATCTTCGTGGGCGATCACGCTGAGGCTGCCATTGGCACTGAACAGCACGGCTTGGGCGAACTCGGCGCGCAACGCCGTGCGAATCTGGCCGAGGACGGTAGCCAAACCCTCGTTGAGATTGCGGTCGTGGTGCAGCGCTGCCGTTGCCTGTTGGATGAACTCGTGTTGCATCCACGAGCGGCGTTCCTGGGTGTACGTCCGAAAGGCGAGCAGGGCCAGCAACAAGGGAACGGCGACAGCGGGGAGCAGCCAGAACGAGCTGTGGGCAAGAAGCACAACCTGCGAGCCGATCGCTGCGCTCGCCACGGTGGCGACTGCGCTATACAGCAGGCCGCGTAGGAGATCGTGGAGCGGTACCGGGCGACCGTGGAGACGCCCGAGGATGCCTGCGGCAACGGCAGAGATGACCGACGCCTCGGCGCAGGCCAGAATGGCGGCCCATAGCGATGCGGCGGAAAGCGGGGCCTCGGGACGCAGCGAGACGAACAGCAGTACACCGACCGCGGTGGCCGCGCTGGTGCGCCCAGCTTGGAATACCACGTCCAGTATCGAGAGTCGACGGACAGTGAGTGCATGGACGGCCGCCGCGATACTTGCGGCGAATATCACGTCGCTCGGTCGCCCATTGATCAGCCCGATCACAAATGCAGCACCACTCAACGTGAGCGACAATCCGTAAGAGATTTGGGGTGCTTCGACGCGGAGCAGTTCGGCCGCAAAGAAGATCGCAATCAGGGCGATCAGCGGCAGCGGATTCGACGTTCGCGGTCCGAATTGACCGACAAGACCGATGGTGAGGCCCAATCCGGCAGCGAGGAGAGCGCCGACGAACGTCCAGACTTGCCACGCCGGTGCCGCGACGTGACTCCCGCTGGGTCCCGCGTTGGGTCCCGCACTGGGCTGTTGGCTCGACGTGCGCATCGCAGTGACCGACCCGTCTCCTCGCATTGCTCAAGAATCGACACGATTCAACCACGAAGGGTAATCACACTTCACTATCGTAGAATCGAAAACGGGAAAATTCTTTCAGATTGATCGGCGAGATAGGCCGCGCGCCTCATGCAACGGTGTCTGCCGTGGCGGAAAGCGAGGTCAGTCGTCGGCGGATCAGGCCAAATCGATCGGTCGGTCACCGAGCAGGTAGCGCGGTCCGTCACCGAGGGCCGCCGCAACATCACCCGGGTTGTACAGCCGGCACGACCGAAACGAGAGGCAGCCACAACCGATACACGACGTCAAGTCGTCGCGCAGTCGCTCGATGAGGGCGATCTGCTCGTCGAGTCGGCGGTGCCAAGCCTTGGAGATGCGGTCCCAATCGCCGACGGTCGGCGTCCGTTCGTTGGGAAGCCGAGCGAGGGCGTCGCCGATCTCATCGAGCGTGAGTCCGACCCGTTGGGCTACTCGGATGAAGGCGACACGGCGCAACACGTCTCGGTCGAAGATTCGTTGGCCGCCGGTTGTGCGGGCGGAGGTGATCAGGCCTTGCGCCTCGTAGTATCGCAACGCCGAGGTGGCCACACCGGCGCGATGCGCGACCTCCCCGATAGTCAGGGTTTCGGTGCCGGACCGTTCCATATCGTCACCTCTTGACTTCAAGTGAACTTGAAGGAGCAGAGTACCTCCATGACGATGGTGATGGATGCGACACATCTGTATGACTCCGCCGTAGCGCGGCTGTGCGTGCCCCGGCGCGACCCGGCGGACTCGTTCGTGCTGCACGCTCAGCTTGAATTGATGGCCCGGATCGGTCTGTTGGAGTATGCGTCGAACGACGTGTCGGCCGCGGCGTTGCAGCGTATCGATGCGTTGGCCGACGAGTACACCGCCACCGGGCCCGGCGCGCCCGTCCCGGTGATGCCGTCGTTCGGGTCGGTCGCCGAGGCGGCTACCGCACTGGCCGCCGCTCTGGACCACGGGGATCTCGACCGCGTCGACGCCGCGATGGTGTGGCTCGACGAGCGGGTGTCGGGCTCAGAGGTGGGGCCGTTGCTTGGCGAGGCGGTCGTCGACTCGTTGGCGGCGGCCGGCCATGCTCCGATCGGGCTCCATCTACTTGATCGGGTCGCCGCCGGCACTCTGCCCGTCGCCTTGCTGCGTGGCCCGCTTCGAGAACTTGCCCGCAACCCCACATGGAAGTTGACGTGGTTCCGTTCGATGACGACAGCGGCCGACCGGGACCTAGCCGCAGCATTGGCGGCCGTTCCCCACCTCGGGCGCCCGGGAAGTGACTTCATCTATCC
>JANNNL010000710.1:0-1915 GCA_031398525.1 Actinomycetes bacterium
GGGTTGAGGCCGAGCCCGCCATGGCCTTCGGGAAAGTGCACCCACGCAATGCCGAGGTCGAACTGTGCGCCCAAGAACTCGACAGCCGGAGTGGAGGCCGGAGGGTTGCTCTCAAGCAGTTCCGCGACCAGGTCGGCAACCCGCCGCTCATCCACATTCAGATGGGCATCACGGTCTTCAAGAACAGTCACGGCAAAACTCCGGTACGCAGGGGGATGTACCCGAGAGTAACCGTGGGGGTTCGACGAATCTCAGTCGGGATCGGGATCTTTGACCGGGTCGTCGGCGATTCCCAGCGCGGCGAGGCGTGTGAGAAGCTCGTCGCGAATCGAGGTGCCCGGCTCGCGAGCCTTGTCGCCGGTGATCCGCCATCCGAGGCGACTGGAGTAGAGCAGGGGCGGGTCCTTCAGCCGACCAGCCCCCACCTCGACGACCTGAGCGAAGAACAACTCGTGGTCGGCCATCGGCATCGTCTGGAACACTTCGCAGCGCAGCCAGGCAATCGCGTTGCGAACGATCGGAAGCCCGCCGGGCAGGGTGTCGAGGTACTCATCGGCGAGATACCGGAACTTGCGCCCCGGATACGAGAAGTACTGCCCCTCGGCCACCTGGTCGCCGGCGAGAATCGACACCGCGAACTCGCCCGAGTTGACGATCAGCGGGTACGTGTCGTGCTTCGGCGATACCGATGCCATCACAATCGGCTCCTCGAAGCTCACCTGGCATACCCAATGCGAGCAATATGCCCTGGTCACGCCATCGTGGGTGGCCCCGACCACCTGCACGCCCTTGATCATCTGGCCAAGACACTGCTTGATACGCGGTTCGATCACCTGTTCAGTTCAGCACGGGTCGACCGCGACCACCCGATCTGGGGCGACCGCCGTCACCGATGACGAGTTTCGCGCCCAGATTGCCGTCGACCGAAAATCGCCGTCAGTTCAAGACGGCGAACATGCGGATGCGTTCGTCGCGCTCGACCTCGCCGATGCCCGGGATCGAGGCGCGTAGGCGCATCACCCAGCCGAGGGAGGCGAGATCGGACCGGCGCTGGTAGATGACCTTGAGGTTCGTCAGAATCCGCACCACGATCGCCTGGCGGCTGACCGGTGCCAGGTACGTCGGCGAGAACCGGGCCCCTTGACCGGCCGCAGCGTGATACAGCCGGCGACACCCCTCGGCGTCGAGCACGGCGGGGCCGTGGAACGGGTCGTAGAAGGCCGCCTGGTCATCGGAAGATCGGACGAGGAAGTGGCCGGGCATACCCACGCCGAGAAGCGGGACGCCGACCCGGCGGCCCACTTCCATCGCCACGACCGCCAGGCTGATCGGGATCCCCAAGCGACGCTCAATGACCTGGTCAAGCAATGAATTGTCGGCGCCGTAGTACTCGACCGTGTTGCCGGTGAATCTTCCAGGGCCGAACAAGAAGCCCATCAGGTCACCTCGCCCTCCGCTCGGGAGCGACGCCGAGAACTCGACAGCCAGCACGTCGAGTTGCCCAAGGAGCGCACCGACATCGAGATCGGTTCGAGCGTGGGCCGCGATCAGTAGACAGGCCTGGTCGAGGGGGAAATCGTCCTCCCCCATCGAGAGCAGTTCGGCGAACCGGCGGGTCGTATCCATCGGACTTGATGCTACGGCCGAGCCACCGCTCAATCAGGCCCCCACCCCGAGCCACGCACTACGTTGCCGGACCATGCATCCGGGAATTCACGCCGCGACCAACCCCGACAAACCGGCCGTCATCATTGCCGCGACCGGCCAGATCCAGACGTTCGCCGAACTCGACGCAGCGGCGAATCGGTTGAGCCAATTGTTCCGGGCGGCGGGTCTGCAACCGGGCGATCACGTGGCCCTTTGCGTGGAGAACCACCCTCGCTACCTTGAAGTGTTGTGGGGCTGCCACTACGCC
>JANNNL010000754.1:0-2269 GCA_031398525.1 Actinomycetes bacterium
GTACAAGATCGAGATCATCGTCAAGGACACCGAGTCGTCGTCGGACACCGCCGCCTCGCGCGCGGGTGAGCTGATCATCGATGACGAGGTCGACATGATGCTCGCCATCGCCACCCCCGAGATGATCAACCCGGTCGCCGACCAGTGCGAGGCCAACGGCGTTCCGTGTCTTTCGACCCTTGCTCCATGGCAGCCATACTTCTTCGGCCGTGGCGGCGACCCGGCCGTGGGCTTCGACTGGACGTATCACTTCTTCTGGGGGGCCGAGCAGCTCGTCGGCAACTTCGTCGCACTGTGGGACTCGATCGAGTCCAACAAGAAGGTCGGCCTGTTTGCCCCCAACGATCCAGACGGCAACGCCCTGTCGGACGCCGAGACCGGCTTCCCCGCCGGCGCGACCGCCGGTGGGTACACCATCGTCGATCCGGGCCGTTACGAGACGCTGTCGAACTCGTTCGACTCGATCATCTCGAAGTTCATCGACGAAGAGGTCGAGATCGTCGTCGGCATCCCGATCCCGCCCGACTTCGCCAACTTCTGGACCGCCGCCAAGCAAAAGGGCTTCAACCCGAAGATGGTCACCGTCGCCAAGGCGCTGCTCTTCCCGGCCGCCGTCGAGGCGCTCGGTGATATCGGCAACGGCATCTGCACCGAGATCTGGTGGACGCCCGACCACCCGTTCGCCAGCTCGCTCACCGGGATGAAGGCCAAGGAGCTGTCGGCCGAGTACGAGAAGACCGGCAAGCAGTGGACCCAGTTCGTCGGCTTCGTTCACGCTCTGTTCGAAGTGGCCCTCGACGTCGTCTCTCGCGCTGGTTCGACCGACAAGCAGGCAATTGCCGATGCTGCCGCCGCGACCAAGCTCGACACGATCGTCGGACCGGTGTCCTACGGTGCAGGTGGCGTGCCCAAGAACATCAGCCCGACCTCGCTCGTCGGTGGCCAGTGGCAGAAGTCGGATGGGGCGCACCCGTTCGAACTCTATGTCACCAACAACCCGCTGTCGCCCGAGATCCCGGTGACGGGCAAGCTCATCCCGCTCGGCTGATCGACACATCGGGCTGTGGGGGACCTGCTACGGGTTGCCGGCCTGACGAAGCGTTTCGGCGCTCTCGTCGTGGTCGATGACTTCACGTTCGACGTTGCCGAGGGCGAGGCCCTCGGCATCGTCGGGCCCAATGGGGCGGGCAAGACCACGCTCCTCAACCTGATCGCCGGTGACCTCCGTCCCGAGACTGGCACGGTCTCGCTCGGTGGCGTCGACATCAGCCGGCTCCCCGCCCACAAGCGGTGCCACCGTGGGATCGGGCGGACCGCCCAGATTCCGCGTCCGTTCGAGGGGCTGACCGTCTTTGAAAATGTCCTGGTCGGAGCGACCGTCGGTGCCGGTGGTCGGCTCAAGGGATCCCCCGAAGAGGCGGCGATCGAGGCGGTCGGCCGAGCCGGGATGTTGGCCAAGGTCAACACACCGGCCGGTTCGCTGACCTTGCTCGACCGTAAGCGGCTCGAGCTGGCCAGGGCGTTGGCGACGCAGCCCAAATTGCTCCTGCTCGACGAGATCGCCGGGGGGCTGACCGAGGCCGAGGTGTTGGCGCTGGTCGACACCATCAAGGAAATCCACGCCTCGGGCGTGTCGATTGTGTGGATCGAGCACATCGTGCACGCATTGTTACGAGTAGTCGACCGGATGATGGCGGTCGATGCCGGTCGGAAACTGATCGAGGGTGACCCGCAGGCCGTGATGGCCTCTGACGAGGTCCGCTCGGTCTATCTCGGTGACGATCTGGCGGGCGCGTCATGATGCTCGACGTTGAGTCGATCGATGTCGGCTACGGCGATTTTCAGGCGCTGTTCGGCATCTCGTTGCACGTGGCCGAGGCCGAGACCGTGGCGATCATCGGGGCCAACGGCGCGGGGAAGTCGACACTGCTGAAGTCGATCGCCGGATTGGTCACCCCTCGCCGGGGGGTGATCTCGCTGGCCGGTACGCCGGTCACCGATCGTCCGACGCACAAGCGGGTCGCCGACGGCATTGCCCTGGTGCCCGAAGGCCGACGGATCTTCCCGTCGTTGTCGGTCGCCGAGAACCTGATGATCGGTGCCCATACCGGGCGTGCCGGGTCGTGGAATTTCGAGACGGTGCTCGACGCGTTTCCGCTGCTCGACAAACTCAAAGACCGCGGCTCGAACGGGTTGTCGGGTGGTGAGCGCCAGATTCTCGCCATCGGCCGCGCCCTGATGTCGAACCCGAAACTGTTGTTGATGGACG
>JANNNL010000019.1:0-15506 GCA_031398525.1 Actinomycetes bacterium
AACGCGGTCAGCGCCGCCTCCGCGGATCGCAAGATCGTCCCAAGATTGCCGGGGTCGGAGATAGCGGCGGCCACTGCCAGAAAGGTCGAGCCACCAACGTCGTTCAACGAATGGGTCGGCATCGTGGCAATCGCCAGCAACGGTTGGGGTGACTCGGTCGATGCCACTCGCTCAAGCACGCCGACCCCGAGTTCAAAGACGGGGCTGGCGCCGTAGATCGGTGTGCCACCAGGGCCGACGAACTGCGCCTCGATCACCCAACCGGCGCTGACCGCCTCGGCGATCAGCCCCGATCCTTCAATGACGAACGCGGTCTCGTCGTAACGCGCACCACGGCGCCCCACGAGGCGCCGCAGTCGTTGAACTTTTTGATGACCGAAGCCCAGCGGCTCGTGCTGGGACATGGAAACTCAGCCGAGCGCAGCCTTGGCTGCCTCGACGAGCTTGCCGAAGGCCGCAATATCGGTCACGGCCAGGTCAGCCATGATCTTGCGGTCGACCTCGATGCCCGCGGCGTTGAGCCCGGCAATGAAGCGGCTGTACGACATGTCATAGATGCGGCAGCCAGCGTTGATGCGCTGGATCCAGAGGCGACGGAACTCGCCTTTCTTGGCCCGGCGGTCGCGGAAGGCGTACTGCCCCGACTTCATCACCTGCTCGTTGGCGGCGCGGACCGAACGGCTCTTGTTGCCGTAGTAGCCCTTGGCCTTCTCGAGCGTCGCCTTGCGATGCTTCTTGGAATTAACGGCGCGCTTTACTCTTGCCATTGGTCTGTCTCCTTGTCTTCCCTACCGCTTACCGCTCACCGAGCATGCGCTTGATCTTGCGCGCATCGCCGGGGTGCACGTCGACCATGCCGGCGAGACGCCGGGTACGGGTTGACGACTTCTTCTCGAACAAGTGCTGACGGTTCTGCTGCAGCCGGCGAAGTTTGCCGGTACCTGTCTTTGAGAACCGCTTGGCCGCGGTCTTGCTGGTCTTCATCTTGGGCATGGGTAGGTACCTCGGGTGGGCCGCGAGCTGCTAGCGAGCGGCATGTCTGGGGGATAGTGCGAGGCGCCGAAACGCCTCGAATCAGGTAGGGGCAGGATCAGCCGCGGATTCCGCAACGACTGCCGGGGTCTCCGCTACTGCTGCTGGCGGTTCCGGCGCTGGAGTCGGTGCCGGGGCAGCGACCACATCGTTCGGAGCCGGTTGCTGGTTGTCTGGAGTTGAATCCGGATCACCGGCATTCTTGACAGGCTTGGGCGGTGGCTTCTTGTCGGGAGCCAACACCATCGTCATGTTTCTGCCGTCCTGGCGGGGATGGGCTTCGATTTTGCCCATCTCTGCCGTGTTCTCGGCGACCTTGTTGAGCACCTTGGTGCCCAGTTCCGGGTGAGCCATCTCGCGGCCCCTGAACTGCAGTGTCACTTTGACTTTGTGACCCTCGTTGAGGAACTCGACGATGTGGCGCACCTTGGTATCGAAATCACCAATACCAATCTTCGGACGGAACTTCACCTCCTTGATGGAGATGTGGGTCGCCTTCTTGCGCGATTCCTTGGCTTTCTGGGACTCTTCGTACCGGAACTTGCCGTAATCCATGATTCGACAGACCGGTGGCGTGGCAAGCGGCGCCACTTCGACGAGATCCAAATCGAGTTCTCGGGAGAGGGAAAGCGCTTCAGGCAACGACTTGATGCCGAGCTGAGAACCTTCCGGACCGATGACTCGTACCTCACGGGCGCGAATGCGCTCGTTGTACCGCGGCTCAGGAACCTGGGGCGGTGCTATGGCTGTTCACTCCTGCGCAATGGGCATTCCCTCTCTATACGGGTTGGGTCAATACGGTTGATCGACGAAGCCGACGAACCGTACGCCACGGGGACGCCCAAACTGGGCGTCCACCTTGGAGGCCGGAGGTGCCGACCCGACGCACTCCGGAGAACCGGGTGGCCGGGTGGGGATGGCGTTTCGGTGACGAGTCACCGGGTTGCACCCCACTTCGCATGAATTGACGTGGCTAGGGTAGCGCATGTGAGTGGACTTTGGACACCTGATGGCGAACACGAGGTATCTCGGGGTACCGCCGACACCGACAACGACGAGTATCCCGAGGACCAGGTGGCGGCCGTTCAGGCAGAGTTAGCCGATGCTCGAGCCCGGCTGGCCGAGGTTCCGGCCGAAGTTGTCGTGCTCAACCACGCCATGGGAATGTACGAACTTGCTGCGATCCATCTGTCAGCGGTCCCGCCCCGGCTGACCGACGCCGCGTTGGCCGTTGATGGGTTTGCCTGCCTGGTCGAGGGGCTCGGCGACCGATTAGGTCCCGACGTAGGGACGTTGCGCGACGCGCTGAGCCAGATTCGCCTGGCGTTTGTGCAAATCAAGGGCTCGGTCGGCGAGCCGGCCTGAACCGGCCATACAACGCGGCCTGCACCCGACCATTGTCGACCAACACTCCCTCGGATCGCAGGAGTTGAGCCTGCTCCGCCTCATGGCCGGGTACCAGGCGACCGGCGGAGTTCACCACTCTCCACCACGGCAAATCATACGTGTCGGTCGAGACGGCGAGCACGTGTCCGACGGCGCGCGAGCGCCCGGGAAAGCCGGCATCGTTGGCGATGTCGCCGTAGCTCACCACCTCGCCTTCACGGAGGAACCGGATGACCTCGACGATCCGCCGCTCCAGCTCACTCGCCATCGTCAGCCCACAGCCACCACGGCGATCGCGGACGCTTCGTACCGACCGAGCTTGGCGAGCAGTTCATAGGTGACCTCGGCGCCATCGGCGATGACCCGCGAGCCGTCGGCGATCTGTGTGCAATGGAAGATCACCCGCTCCCCAGATTCCGACTCGATCGCGCCGAGACCCCGCTCGACGTCGAACTCCACCACTCGGCCGCGCATCAGTGGACGATCTTCGAGATCGGGATCTCGAGCAGATCGGTCGCCCCGGCATCCTTCAGATCAGGGATCAAGGTGTTGATCGTGCGCTTCTCAACGACCGCTTCGACCGCGAACCCTCCGTCGGCCAACTGGGCCACCGTTGGTGACTTCGCTGCAGGCAGTACTGCGAGCACCGCCTGATACTGCTCGGCGGGGACGTTGAGCTTGACCAGCACCTTGGTCCGAGCATCGAGGGTGCCATTGAGCAACGTCATCAGCTGGCCCATCGCCCGCCGCTTGGCGGGGTCGGCGAATGACGCCGGGTTGGCAATCACCTCGGTGTAGCTGACCAAGATCGTGTCGATGATCTTGAGACCCGCAGCCTGAATCGCCCGGCCGGTCTCGGTGAGGTCGACGATGCAGTCGGCGATCTCGGGGATCTTGGCCTCGGTGGCGCCGTATGACAGCCTCACCTGAGCATCGATCCCCTTGGCGGCGAAATACCGCCTGGTCAAGCCGGGATATTCGGTCGACACGCGCACCCCATTCGGCAGGTCCTCGATCCGCTCCACCGACGAGTCACCGGCGACGGCGACGATGATCCGCGTTGGGTTGCCGCTGGCCTTGGAGTAGCTCAGCTCACCGAGACTGGCCACGTCGCTGCCCGTCTCCTCGATCCAGTCGCGCGCCGTGATGCCCAGGTCGAACATGCCCTCGGCGACGTAGGTCGGAATCTCCTGCGGGCGCAGAATGCGAACCTCGCTGATCCGATGGTCGTCGATCGTTGCCCGGTATTCCACGGCCGAGCTGCGCCTGACGGGCAGATCAGCAGCGTCGAACAATTCCAGCGTCGCCCGTTCGAGCGAGCCTTTCGGGAGGACCAAGCGCAGCACGCCGTCGAGTGTACGGAGCCGATGGTGGCTCGCCGGAGCCGATTTCGGTGGGCTACCCGGCGAACGGTCCCGGGATCTCGCCTGAACCTCGCTCGATGAGTTCGACGGGGATCACGTCGGTTCGATGTCCTTCGTTCGATCCGTCCAGACGAGAGAACAGCGTCTCGGCCGCCTTTCGGCCAATTGCCCACGGGTCTTGGGCGAGCACCGTCAACCCTGGATCGAGCAGGTCGAACAGTTGGACGTCGTCGAAGCAGACGAGCGCGATTCGACGATGGAGATCGAGCTGGCGCAACGCTCGGACCGCACCGATCGTGATCAGGTTCTGGCCGGCAAACAATGCCGTCGGCGGATTCGAACCACTCATCATCTGAATGGCAGCTTCGTGAGCCGCCTCGGAGCCTTGGATACCGACCGCGATCAACGACCGATCGATCTCGATATCGGCTGCCCGCAGCGCTCCGAAGTATCCGGCTAGCCGCTGCTCGGTGGTCACCACGCTGCTGACGCCGCCGAGAAATCCGATGCGCCGGTGCCCGTGGCTCACCAGGTGGGCGACCCCGCGGGCGCTTCCTTCCTCGTTGTCGACGACCACGGTGTCGGACTCGAACATGGCGGGTGGGCGGTCGATGAACACCATTGAGATCCGCATGCGCCGTTGCTCGGCGAGATAGCTCTGATCGTGACCGGCCGCCATGATCACCAAGCCATCGACCCGACGAGCGGTGAAGATGTCGACGATCTCGCGTTCGCGACGAGCGTCCTCGCCGATCGTCGAACCGATGACGACGAAGCCGCGATCGTGGGCGGCCTGCTCGATCGCACGTTGCACTCCATTGTCGAGCGGGTTCCCGACATTCGAAAGCAGCAGGCCGATCGAGCGGGTTCGCCCGCCGACACGTCTCAAGTTGCTGGCCGTCATGTTGGGGCGATAGTCGAGTGTCGCAATGGCATCGCGCACCCGACGCTCCATGTCGGGCGAAACGCCCGGTTCGCCGTTTACCACTCGCGACACGGTCTTGAGACTGGCCCCGGCCCGCGCGGCAACATCGCGGATTGTCGGCGGGGTCCACAACGCGTCATGCACCTGGATGTCAGTCATCACGACCACCGCCTCGGCGGACTCGCCGATCCGCCCGCCATACCGCCTGGGTTGAAATGCTTGACACGGTTCTCCGAGTGAAGTTCACTTGCTGATCGCTGGCAATGATAACGTTGTCAATACCTTGGGGAACCGCATCGAGCCCTACGGCTTGCCCGCAGACCTCAATGCGAAATCTTCAAGGTTCCGAAACAGAAACTCCTAGGGGGAGAACATGAAGACCATGAATCGACGCGCAGTACTCGCGCTCGGTGTCATCGCCACCATGGGCGTTGCAGCCTGTGGCAGCTCGTCATCCGGCGAGGCCGGCGGCGCAGCAGGCGGTGACGGCAAGAAGATCGCCGTCACCCTGATCACCAAGGACTCGACCAACGCGTTCTTCGTCGCCATGCAGAAGGGCGCCAAGGAAGCCGGCACCAAGTATGGCGTCGACGTCACCATTGCCTCGGGCAAGGCCGAAGGCGACGACCAGGGCCAGATCGATGCGATCGAGAATGCCATCGCCACCAAGCAGGCCGGCATCCTGATCACCCCGATGTCAACCGGTGTGAATGACGCGATCACCAAGGCCCGTAAGGAAGGCCTCTACGTGATCGCCCTCGACACCCCGACCGACCCGGCCGACATCGTCGACATCACGTTCGCCACCGACAACTTCAATGCCGGCGTGCTCATCGGCAAGTACGCTGCGGCCAAGCTCGACGGCAAGGCTGCGGTCATCGGTCTGCTCGACATCTTCAACGACAAGGTCGTCTCGGTTGACTACAACCGCGACAACGGCTTCCTCAGCGGCATGGGCATTGAGCTCGGCGACCCGAAGAAAATGGGCGACGAGCCGCAGGCCGGCAAGTACACCGGTGGCAAGGGCGGCGACTACACGATCGTCGGCAACGAGGCCTCTGGCGCCAACGAAGAGGGTGGCCAGAAGAGCATGGAGAACCTGCTCGCCAAGAACCCCGACATCAACGTGATCTACACGATCAACGAGCCGGCCGCAGCCGGTGCGTTCGCCGCGTTGACCGCGGCCGGCAAGAAGCCGGCCGACTTCATCCTGGTGTCGGTCGACGGTGGCCGCGCTGGAGTTGAGGACGTCAAGGCCGGCAACATCACGGCAACCTCGCAGCAGTACCCGCTGCGCATGGCTGACCTCGGCGTTGCCGCCATTGCCGAGATCGTCAAGACCGGCAAGAAGCCGGCCGTGAGCCCCGGCCTCGACTTCTACGACACTGGTGTCACCCTTATCGCTAACGAGGCCGTCGCCGGTATCGACTCGAAGGATGCCCAGTACGGTCTGGACAACGCATGGGGCTGATCCCCAGCACGTCCAGCACTAGCTGAAACGTTGATGAGCAGCGGTAGAAGCAGCACTTCGGTGCCGCTTCTACCGCTGTTCTATTGTTGCGCTGCGTTCGGTCGTCGACCGGCACCGGGCGTGGGTTCTCTATTCACCGCATAACAACCCCTTGAAAGGCGGGCGTCGTGAGCGATGCCACCGCATCCGTGGGCTATGACGCCGCCGAGGAGTTCGACGGCAGTCGAACCCCTCTCCAGCGATTGCAGTCCCTTCTGCATACATATCCGTGGCTGAGCCCGGCGATCGTGTTGGTCCTCGCACTGATCGTCTTCAGCCTGTTGTCCGGAAACTTCGCCACGCCGTCGAACCTGGGCACGATCACGCAGCAGACCGCAGTCGTTGGGACCCTCGCCATCGGCCAGACCCTCATCATCCTCACCGCCGGTATCGACCTGTCGTGCGGGGCGATCATGGTGTTTGCATCGATGGTTATGGCCAAAATGGCCTTTGACCAGGGCATCCCTGGTCTGCCCGCGCTGCTACTCGGCGTTGTCGTTGGTGGCCTCGCCGGCGCCCTCAACGGCTTTCTGATCACCAGAGTCAAACTGCCTCCATTCATCGTGACACTCGGGTCGCTAGGCATCTTCACCTCGCTGACTCTGCTGTACGCGACCGGTCGCACCGTCCGCAACACCGAACTGGCCAGCGAGTTGAAATGGCTCGGCCATCCGTTTTCGATCGGCGGTTTCCGGCTGACCACCGGAGTGTTGTTTATGATTGCGCTCTATGCAGTCTTCGCCTACGTACTGCGATACACCGCGTGGGGCACACATGTCTACGCCGTCGGCGACGACCCCGATGCCGCCCGCCTCGCCGGTATTCAGAACAACCGCGTGCTGGTGAGCACGTACGCCGTTGCCGGTGTGATCTTCGCGATCGCTGGCTGGATTCTCATCGGACGAGTCAACGCCGCAAGCCCGAACTCGGGCGTTGAGGCAAATCTCGACTCGATCACCGCCGTTGTCATCGGCGGAACGAGCCTGTTCGGTGGTCGCGGTCGAATCATCGGCTCCCTGATCGGCGCGTTGATCGTGGGCGTCGTCGACAATGGTTTGTCGGTCGCCGGGCTCGACCAGGCTTACAAGCAATTGGCGATTGGCGTGCTGATCATCGGTGCCGTCAGTGCCGACCAGTGGATCCGCAAGGCCCGGGCATGAGCGCCGCCGATATTCGCCCCGTCTTGGAGGCGACCTCGCTTCTGAAGACCTACGGCAAGGTGGTCGCTCTCGACCATGCCGACTTCGCCCTTTTTCCGGGTGAGGTTCTCGCCGTGATCGGCGACAACGGGGCCGGTAAGTCGACCCTGATCAAGTGCCTCTCGGGTGCCGAAATTCCCAACGGTGGCGAGATGCGCCTCGATGGGGAACTCATCGGATTCAAGCGGCCGATCGAGGCTCGGGCGGCGGGCATCGAGACGGTGTACCAAACCCTCGCCGTCGCCCCGTCGCTCGATATCGCCACCAACCTGTATCTCGGCCGTGAAGAGCGCAAGGCGGGACCGCTGGGCAATGTCCTGCGCATGCTCGACCACAGCGGGATGCGGCAGCGGGCCAAGGCGCAGATGACCTCGCTCGGTATCGGCACCCTACAGAACATGGGCCAGGCCGTCGAGACGCTGTCGGGTGGTCAGCGCCAAGCCGTTTCGGTCGCCCGTGCCGCCGCCTTCGGCAGCAAGGTGATTATCCTTGATGAGCCGACGGCCGCCCTCGGGGTACGGGAATCGGCGCAGGTTCTCAAGCTGATTCGCAGCCTGCGCGACCGGGGAATGCCCGTCATTCTCATCTCGCACAACATGCCCCAGGTGTTCGAAGTCGCCGACCGCATTCACGTCCAGCGCCTCGGCAAGCGTGCTGCAGTGATCACTCCCTCGGCGGTCAGCATCACCGATGTCGTAGCTATCATGACCGGCGCGCTTACCGTGGACGCCAAGGACCAGACGCTGGGTCCCATCCGCTGATCTGGCGGGTTGGACGGCGCCCACAACGCCGTGCCGTCCAACCCGTCAGTGGTCGGTCGGGGTGCTGTGGAGCAGGCGCAAGGCGTGGGGCAGCACGTCGAGAATCGCGTCCAACTGTTCGACGCAACCCTTGGGTGAGCCCGGCGTGTTGCAGATGATCGACATCCCACGGATGCCGGCGATGCCACGCGAGAGCCGCCCGAGCGGATTGACCAGCCGCATCGCCTCGGCCAGCCCCGGTGCTTCTCGTTCAATCACCTGACGCGTTCCCTCGGGCGTCAGGTCACGGGGGGTGAAGCCGGTTCCACCGGTCGACACGATCAACCCGGCGAACCCTTCGCTCATCGCCACCAGCGCGCCCGCCACGTTCTCGACGCCATCGGCGACTACCTGGTGATCGTCGACCATGAAGCCGGCGGCAGCCAATTGATCGACGAGGGCCACCCCGGAGCGGTCTTCGCGGGTGCCATACACCACCCCGTCCGACACCGTCAGCACCTTGGCGCGCAGTTTCTCGTCACTAGCCGTCATGGCGTTCACCGTACCGCGGAGCAACCGAGTCGTCATCGCCGCCGAGTGCCTCGGCACCGACTCTGGGCAAGTCGGCGGATAGGTTGCCGAGATGTCCAACGCCGTGACGGATCTTGTGTACAACCCCTACGCCTTTGCCGTTCACGACAACCCCTATGAGACGTATCGGCGGCTGCGCGACGAACAGCCGGCGTACTGGAACGCCGACCTTCGCTTCTGGGTGCTGAGTCGGTTCGACGATGTGCTTGAGGGCTTTCGCGACACCGAGACGTTCTCGTCGGCTGGGGGCGTGGCGTTGGAGAACCGTCGGCCGATCGCCAAGTCATCGGGCAGCGGGTTTGATCAGATGATCGAGATGGACCCACCCGATCACACAGTGTTCCGCAAGCTCGTCTCACGGGTGTTCACGACGCGTCGAGTGGCGTCGATGGAGAACGAGATCCGCGGCATCATCAACGGCTACATCGACAACGTGGCCGACCGGGGTACCGCCGACGTGGTCGATGACATCTGCGGCCCGTTCCCCATGGATGTGATCTGTGCGATCCTCGGCATCCCGGTGGGCGACCGGGCGGCGCTGCTGGCCGATGCCGACAAGATCCTGATCCGCGAGGACGGCTCGATGGCGATGCCCAAGGCCGCCCTTGACGGGATGTTCGGCCTGCTCGGGTACTTCATCGCTGACCTGCCCAAACGCCGGTCTGGCGGCGGCAGCGGCCTGATCTCGGACCTCGTCAAGCTACGGGTCGACGGTCGAGCGTTGACCGACGAGGAACTGCTCGGGTTCTGCGTCCTGTTCGTCATCGCCGGCCACGAAACCACCACCAAGATGGTTGCCAACACCGTCGAGCTGCTCTCGCACCTTCCCGCGCAGCGCGACGCCTTGGTGGCCGACCGAAGCCTGGTGCCGGGGGCGGTCGAGGAGGTGTTGCGCTTCCACAATTCGACGCAGTACATGCACCGCACGCTGACCACGACGATCGAACGGCACGGACAGACGATGAACGCCGGAGACTCCGTGCTGTTGCAGATCGGCGCCGGAAACCACGACGAGCGCGAGTTCGGCCCGACCGCTGGCACGTTCGACATCACGCGGCGCCCGGAGCGTCATCTGTCATTCGGCTACGGCGCGCACTTCTGCCTCGGGGCCGCGTTGGCTCGCATGGAAGGACGGGTTGCATTGGAGGAAATTTTGCGCCGCATGCCCGACTTCGTGGTCGATGACGATCGCAAAGTCCGATTCCACAGCGGCAATGTGACCGGCTGGTCGCACCTCCCAATCAGGTTCACCCCGGTTGCCGGTAGTGCGGACCGGGCCAGCGAGTGACCGTCTACGGATACATCGGACTCGGCAACATGGGGGCCGCGATGGCCGGGCGGCTGGCGGGCGCCGGTCTCGACGTGCGGGTCTACGATATCGACGTCGAGAGCGTGGCGGCCGTGGTCGCCGCGGGAGCCACCGCGGCCGGATCCGCTGCCGAGGTTGGCGCGGTCGCCGATGTCGTCAGTATCTGCGTGCCTGCCGCCCACCACATCACCGCCGTGCTTACCGGACCCGGCGGGTTGGCGGAGTCGGCCCGACCAGGGCAGACGATCCTCATCCACTCGACCGTGGCCCCCGAAACGATGATCGGCGCCGCCCGTCAGGCCAATGGATTCGGCGCCCGGTTGTTCGACGCATGTGTCGCGGGCGGGGTCGAATCGGCCCGCAGCGGCGAGTTGGTCATCCTCGGTGGCAACCTGGCCGAACTCCCACCGGAAGCAGCTGCGGCGCTGGCGATCTACGGATCCAAAGTGATCGACGCCGGTCCGCTCGGCTCGGGGGCCGCGCTCAAGCTGGCGTTCAACGTGATGACCTACGCCCAGTTCGCGGCGGCCGCCACGGCGTTCGACATCGTCAAGACGGCCGGGGGCGACACGGGAGCGCTGGTCGACGCGTGGCGGCACGTCGGCCAATTGACCCGGCTGACCGAGAACTACCTGCCCGTGCTGTCGATCCCGCCCCAGCACGTCGTCGGGCGGGTGCGCGACTCGATGCAGGCGTCGGTGGTGTTGGCCGACAAAGACCTGCAACTCGCCCACGCCGCGCTCGGCTCGTCGCCGGCTCCGTCGGCCACCCACACGCTGCTCGACGCCGTGCGGTTGGCGATGCCCGCCACCTTCGGCATCGCCACCCCTCCCGAGGAGTCTGCCCGATGACCACCGATGACAGCCAGCCGCCGACCGCCTACGACCGAGGCGCGGCGATGTACACGCAGATCTACGCAGGTGACGGGATGGTGATTCCCGAGGGGATGATGCCCTACAACGACGTGATGATGAAGTCGCTGTTCGCCGAAGTATGGGATCGCGACGTGCTGTCGATCCGTGATCGACGGCTGCTGTTGATGGGTGTTCTCGCCGCCCACGGAGCGACCGATGTATGGAGGATCCATACCAAGGCCGCGTTGAAGAACGGTGAGCTCACCCCCGACGAACTACGCGAAACGCTGATCCTGCTGTCGCCATACGCCGGCTTCCCGGTGGTCTCGCCGCTCGTCGGCGCCACCGAAGCCGTGATCCGCGAGTGGCAGAATCCCCCGAACACCGACGGGACCTGAGCGAATTCGCCGCTCCGCCGTGTCGCAGCATGGCGACGATCATGTTTCGAGCCGCCACGTGCGGATCGGCGATCACCTCTCGCCGTCTCCGTGCGAGTGTCCACCGGCTGACCCGGCAGCATGGGCGGATGGTTTCGGGACGACATCTCCATGCCGGTCAGCCGATCGTTGACGACGCTGACACGATCGCGGCGGCGCTTGAGGACGTCAGCGTGCCCGCGCTGATGTGTTCGATGGTCCATCTCACCGGTGACCCAGCGTGGATCCGCGGCAGCATCCGACCGCAAGGCATCTTTCTCAACGAGTACCAGGGGTTCATGCCCGACGAGATGAAGGCCGCGGCCCGGGCCCAAGCCCTCGCCGCGATCATCGAGTTCCGCGACGGCGGCTGCGTCCTGCCTCCGCCGCCCGATCGCGAGGTGCTCCACGAGATGATGGCCTATCTCGCCGTCGCCGAGGTGCCCGGCGAGTTCGTCCAGATGTTCCTGGAGGATCTCGAACTGGTCGACAGCCCGGCCACATCAGCCGACTGGGCCGCCGCAGTGGCCGACGATCGACTCGCCGCCACGCCGGTCATCGTGATCGGTTGCGGGGAGGCGGGGCTGCTCGCCGGCATCCGACTTGGCGAGGCGGGGATTCCGTACACGATCATCGAAAAGAACAGCGGACCAGGGGGAACGTGGTGGGAGAACCGCTACCCCGGGGCGCGCGTCGACATCGGCAGCCACTTCTACTGCTACTCATTCGAACCCGCCGATCACTGGACCGAGTACTTCTCACAGTCGTCCGAGCTGCGCGACTACTTCGTCGCCGTGATGCACAAGTACGGCGTCGCCGAGCGCTGCCGGTTCAACACCGAGGTGACGGCGGCGACGTGGAACTCCGAGTCCGGCCAGTGGTCGGTGACCATGCGACAGGCGGACGGGTCGACCTCGACCTTGCAAGCGAAGGCGGTGATCAGCGCCGTTGGATCGCTCAACCGGCCGAAGCTGCCCGAGATTCCGGGGATGGAGACGTTCACCGGGCCCTCGTTCCATTCTGCTCGCTGGGATCCGACCATCGACCACCGCGGCAAGCGGGTCGCCCAGATCGGCGCCGGGGCCAGCGGCTTCCAACTCGCCCCGACGATCGCCGACGACGTGTCGCATCTCACCGTGTTCCAGCGGACCGCGCAATGGATCATCCCCAACGCCAACTACCACCGCGCCGTGCCCGATGGTGACCGCTGGGCGATGCGCCACCTGCCGTACTACGGCCGCTGGTTCCGCTTCCTCACGTTCTGGCCGGGCGCCGGGCTGAGCATGACGAACTGGCGGATCGACCCCGAGTTCGACGATTCCGACGGGTTGGCCGTCAACGCCACGAACAAGTTCTCCCGCGAAATGTTCCTCGGGCTGATGGCTGCTCAGGTGAGCGACCCCGCACTGCTTGCCAAGGTCACTCCCGACTACCCGTCGAGCGGCAAGCGGACCCTGCAAGACAACGGCTCGTGGCTCGCCTGCCTGCAGAAGCCCAACGTCGAGTTGGTCCGCACCCCGATCGAACGGATCGTCCCCGAAGGCGTCGTCACCAGCGACGGCACGCTCCACGAAGCCGACATCATCTGTTATGCCACCGGCTTTCGCCACAACGATTTCCTCTGGCCGATGACCGTCACCGGCCGCGATGGCGTCATGCTGCGGGACCTGTGGGGCGACGAACCATCGGCTTATCTGGGCATCACCATGCCCGGGTTCCCCAACCTGTTCTGCCTCTACGGCCCGGGGACCAACCTGGCCCACGGTGGCAACCTGATTTTCCAGTCGGAATGTCAGATGGCCTACGTGATGGACGCGTTACGCCTGCTCATCACTGGAAATCACTCCACCATCGAACCGACACCCCAGGCCCACGACGCCTACCGGGCGTCGTACCGGGCCGAGATCGACCAGATGGTCTGGTCCCACTGGTCGATCCGCCACAGCCACTTCAAGAACCCCGACGGCAAGATCCACACGATCTCCCCCTGGCCCATCCCCATCTACTGGCAATGGACAAGAGCCGTCGACCCCACCGACTACGTCCTCGATTGACGAGACACGCTCAAACAAAGTCGGTGCTGCTGTCGGCGGCGGCAGAGGAGGCCGGAGGGCTGTACTACGAGGCGGTTCGCCAAGATCCGGCACTCTCCCTCGCCGACATCGGTCGCACCGTCGGCAACTCCATGCCGTTGTCGGCGGATTGCTCGGCTACAGGGATGTGGTGATCGATGCCACACCCGAGCTGACCAAGGCAGCCAGCGAGCGACAGGACGTCGAGCTCCTCGACCTCAACCGACTGTACGGCCGCGGCTGAGCCCTATGCGCCGTGGGCGCGGATCGGGAGGTGCTTGAGGCCGTTGATGAAGTTGCTGCGGAGGCGGGCGGGCTCGGCGAGCTTTTCCAGGCGGGGGGCACGCTTGACGAACTCTTCGAACAACACCTTCATCTCCATGCGGGCGAGGTGGGTGCCGATGCAGTGATGCGGGCCACCGCCCCCGAAGGCGACATGCGGGTTCGGGTTGCGATGGACGTTGAACGAGTACGGGTCCTCGAACACATCCTCGTCACGGTTGGCCGAGATGTACCACAGGCTGACCTTGTCGCCGGCGGCGAGGTGGTGGCCTTTGTAGTCGAGATCTTGGGTGACGTTGCGCCGGAAGTACATGACCGGTGATCCCCAGCGAAGCACCTCGTCAACGCCGGTGGTGTCGATGATCGAAGGATCGTCGACCAGCGCCTGATACTGCTCGGGGTTGTCCAACAGCGCAGCCAATCCATGCGACAGGGCGTTGCGGGTCGTCTCGTTGCCGGCGACGGCGAGCAGCAGGAAGAACAGGTCGAAGTCGGTTTCTGACAGCCGCTCGCCGTCGACCTCACCGTGAATCAGCTTCGACACGATGTCGTCGCGCGGATTTTCCCGGCGGTCGGCACCGAGTTGATTGGCGTACATGTACATCTCGAAGCTGGCCAGACCAACTGCCTCCTGCGAGACGGCGTACTCGGGGTCCTCCGAGCCAATCATCCGGTTCGACCACTCGAACAGCTTGTGACGGTCTTCGTAGGGCACCCCGAGGAACTCGGCAATGGCCTCCAACGGCAGCTCAGCGGCGATATCGGTCACGAAGTCGACCCTGCCCTCATCGGCGGCGAGCGCCCGTTCGACTATGCGGATGCTGGCGGCGCGCAGGTGGTCTTCAAGGTCGCGGATCACCTTGGGGGTGAAGCCCCGGTTGACCAGTTTGCGGTAGCGGGTGTGCTCCGGCGGATCGATGGTCAGCATCATCTTGCCCGCGCCGGCGTCGTTCATCGCCTTCTGGCGTTCCTGCTCCTCGGGCGTCAACTCGGTCAGACCGACGACGCCGCCGAGATTCTGATCGGAGGAGAAGTGCTCCCAGTCGCGGTTGAGCACCGAGATGTCTTCGTGCTTGGTGAACGCCCAGAATCCCGGACCGTGCGGCTCCGGGTGTCGATAGATCGGGGCATTCCTGCGCAGGTGCTCGAACCAGTCGTGGGGCACCCGCTCGGCAAAGATGTCGGGGCTCAACAGGTTGATATCACTGAGGTCCACTTGTCGCCTCCACAGCTGCAATGGTTTCCCCCGAACGTAACCTGTCACGGGGTCCGCGGTTCGACCCGGACCGGTCAACGGAACAAGACTTGAGCAAGCGGTCGAACTGTGACGGCCGCGGAAAGGGGTTCGGCGATGAAGATCGTGGTCGATTTCGACGTCTGTGAGGCCAACGCGCTGTGTATGGGCATCGCCCCCGATGTCTTCGAGGTGGACGATGACGACTACCTCAACCTGCTGACCGACGAGGTCGCCGAGAGCAGGCGGGCCGAGATGGAGGAAGTCGTGCGCGCCTGCCCCAAACGGGCGATCTCAATCGCGGGCTGAATCAGACCTTCACGGCCGCAGGTTCAGACGGCGCCGGAGCCGGGGCTGCGGGCTTCGCAGAGCTTGGACGGAAGTAAAGCCACATCACCGGAACCAGGTAGAGCACATAGGTGATCACCCGGATCCGTTCGGGATTCTCGTGCCAACCGAACAGGCCGTTGAGGAAGTCGCGGGTGTTCCCCGAGGCCAGTGCACCTGACTCGATGTTCCACATCGAGTCGATCAGCCAACCGCTCTCAATACCGAACAACTCGCGCAGCTCGTGGAACGCCTTGCCCACTAG